>JACRKH010000006.1 GCA_016235495.1 Candidatus Woesearchaeota archaeon | reverse complement strand
ATTAGAAATATCCGAAACAGTATGCCCAGCTAAATCTGTTGCAGTAATATTCACTTTTGCAGCAGTAGTGTTCACAACAGGAACAGTCCAAAGATAGGATCCATCATTTGCCTGTGCACTAGTAATAAGAGTCCAACTTGCTCCGCTATTCGTGGAATAATACAAAGATATTGGTGTTGAACCTAAATTAGTGTCAGTAATATCTCCACTGTCCCAAGTTATATCAAAAAAGGAACCCCCTGCAATATCTTCTCCACCATTAGGAGTCAAAAGGGTATCACTGTTAATTGTTGGAGCAATAGAATCTAAAGTGAAAGTTCCAGAACTATCAGTAGAACTACAGGTACCAATAGAAGATATACGAACAATATATTCATTGCCATCAGGAAGACCAAGTGTGTTCCAATTATACAAACCACTTGAAGCACTTGCAGTGGTGGTCAAGAGCGTATAAGGATCAGATGCATCAGCTGTATACTCAATATGTACAGGATCTGCACCAGTACCACAACTTCCTATTCTAGTCCAAGTAATAGGAGTGCTCCCATCATTATTTATATATTCCCCTCCTACAGGGTACGTCAAAGTAATATCAGCAGCTGCAACACTCGTCATTGCCATAAGAAAAACAACGAGAAGTACAGACACTTTTTGTAAAATATTTTTCATCATAAATCCCTCCATAAACATTGTGAAACTATTTTTGTAAATGGGATATATAAAGATTTAGCTCTTTCAAAAATATAAATCAAAAAAATAAACACCAATACATTTATATGCGAAAAAAGAACTGAAACAAAAATGGACTTTCTTTTCCCCCATCAAGAATATAGAAAAATTCAAGAAGCATTTATGAATCAGGTCTACACAGTCATCAAAAATGGAGGCCAGTTGCTCGTACACGCACCCACAGGCATTGGAAAGACAGCCTCTGCAATCTCCCCTGCATTGACATACATTATCAAAGAAAACAAAAACAAAACAATTTTCTTTCTCACTTCAAGAAACACCCAGCATCTCATCGCTGTGGAAACACTCAGAAAAATAAAAAGCAAATACAACCTAAAAATCACTGCAGTGGATCTCATTGGAAAGAAAGGAATGTGCAACCAGCCAGGCATAGAAATGCTTCACTCAGGTGAATTCATTGAATATTGCAAAGATTTGCGTGAGAAAGGAGAATGCCCGTACTACACAAACCTGCACTACAAAGGCAAAGTCTCGCCGGAAGCAGCAAACGTGCTCATCAAGCTCAAACAAGAATCGCCATTGCATGTAGAAGAAATGAACAGCATCAACAGACATGCAGAGCTCTGCAGCTATGAAATGGCCACAATGCTTGGAAAAGATGCACAAATTATTATTTCTGATTACAATTACATGCTCAACCCCCACATCAGAGACAGCCTGCTCAAAAGAATCAGCAAAAATCTCAGTGACTGCATTGTTATCTTTGATGAAGGCCATAATGTCCCTGCACGAGCACGAGACCTTCTCACTGCAAACATGAGCACCTTTCTCATTGAAGCTGCAGCAAAAGAAACAAGAAGCTTAGGCTACAAAGAAATAGGAGACGACATCGCAGAATTTAAAAATGTCATTGACCATTTAATGAAAAAAATTCCATTAGACAAACAAGAAATCATTATAAGGAAAGAAGACTTCTTCAAAGAAGTGGAAAAGATTGGAAACTATGAAGAACTCATGGGAAACTTTAGTTTTGTTGCAGAAGAAATATTAAAAACAAAAAAAAGAAGTTTCACACAATCCATTGCAGGATTTATGGAGCATTGGCAGGGTCCTGATGAAGGATTTGTTCGCATTCTCACCAGAGGCTTTGGAAAAACAGGAAAAAACACAGTCAATCTCACTTATCGCTGCCTCGATCCCTCTCTCACACTCAAAGGATTAGTGCAAGACACACATGCGCTCATTCTCATGTCAGGAACATTAACACCAATAGAAATGTATGCAGATTTGTTAGGAGTAAACAAAGAAAAAGCAATTACCATTGAATACCAAAATCCATTCCCGCAGGAAAACAGATTAAATATTGTTCTTCCAGAAACATCCACAAAATATCAATCCAGAAACCCTATGATGTTCCAGAGCATTGGAAAGAAATGCACAGACATCACCAATGAAATCCCAGGAAATAGTATTATTTTCTTTCCCAGCTACAAAGTCTTGGAAGATACCTACCTCTACATTAGAGAAAGCTCCACAAAAACACTTTTTCTCGAAGATGGCCAGCTTTCTAAGGAGCAAAGAGGAGATTTATTAGAAAGATTCAAAGAATACAAAGATACAGGAGCAATCCTTCTCGCAGTTGCAGGAGGAAGTTTCGCAGAAGGAATCGATCTTCCAGGCGACCTCTTAAAAGCAGTGATAGTTGTAGGTTTGCCGCTTGCTCGCCCAGACTTGGAAACACAAGAGCTCATCAACTATTACGATAAACGCTTTGGAAAAGGCTGGGACTATGGCTATACTATTCCTGCAATTATTAAAACACTGCAAAGCGCAGGAAGATGCATTCGCAGCGAAACAGATAGAGGCATAGTCGTCTTCATGGACGAGCGTTATATCTGGCAGAACTACAAAAAATGTTTTTCACCAGACATGAACATTCACATAGAAAAGAACCCTCTGCCGCTCATCAAAGAATTCTTTAACACAAGAATTTTATAAGATAAGGGGATTTATTCCGGAATATCGGAAGATATATAAACTCCAAAACAACATTTCTTAGAGTCCCGAAAGGGAACAAAATAGAACAGGAGGGATTGCTAATGAATAAGCAACCCAAATATGAAATTTTGTTCCTAAATAAGATGAAGAACAAGGACTGTTGGAAAGGTAAACATATGGATGAACAACATGTTTTGAGATGTGTAAAACACCTTCCACCAAAGGAGCGAAGACAAGCATTAAAAGCTTGGGAAAATCTTTTGAGCAATGGTCTAATCTTAAAAAAACCATCAAAGAAAGATCTCCAAGTGAGTCTAAACCCCAAGAGAAGAACAGAAATTGAACAGAAATTTATCTAGGGACAAACTACGCCAACCATGCAAACCAACAAAGGTGTATGGTTGGCTAGATTAATAAAACTTTCGAAAAAGAGGAAAAGGTGGAAATGAAAATGCAAGAAATAACAAAATTTCAAAAGGTCTTCGGAGATTCTATTAGAATAAAAATACTGGAGTTTTATTTAGAATCTGGTGATGTCGGATTTCCTATAGATGCTGTTGTAGAAGACAAAGATATAGGAAAAAGTCAAGCCTATGAGGTTATCAATAATATGAAAAAAGAAAATATTCTTCTTGAAGAAAGAAGAAATAATCAAAAGCGATTCTACAAGTTGAATAATAAAAATAAAGTTATACTAGAGCTTAAAAAACTATTTAAAAATATTATTACAAATTAAATCAATAAAATAAACACCAGAAGCTTTATTAAAATAAAAGCCATAGAAAGAGTATGGATAAAGAGGTACAGAAAGATATTCTTGCAGTATTAACAAAAGTCCAGCCCCTTCTCAAGCAAGAAGATGTCATTGGTTTAAAGATGCTGAGCAACGAAACACTGCACAATGCAAGTATCTTCCAAGACCATGACTCTATATCCATTTCTATCACCATTTTCAGCTTTTCAAAAATATTCAACCAGCCAAGACTCTGCAAGCATCCAGGATGCATTGAGTTCAAAACAAAAATTACAAAAGAACTGAAAGGGGCAAAGATAGCAATAGAAAAGTCTGAAGAAGAACATTTCCATAAACACATAAAAAGAATGTTTAAAATAATTGCAGCATTTGAAAAAAAATTTGGCATGTACATTACTGCTGTGCTGGATCACGCAAAGATCAAAAAAGGGACGCGCATCTACGAGCACGGCTTCTCATCAGGAGCAGTAGCACAGCTCTTAGGCATCTCCCGTTGGGAGCTGCTTTCATATCTTGGAGAAACAAAAGTTTCAGACAAAGAAAAGAGCGCAGGGGTCTCCACAAAAAGTCGCATGGCATTAACAAGGAGCCTCTTCTCAATATGAAATCTCTTATTTTCGATTCCAGCACTGTTATCAGCCTTGCCATGAACAACATGCTCTGGATTCTTGAGCCATTAAAAGCAAGGTACAAAGGAGACTTTTACATTACAGAAGAAGTAAAAAAAGAAATCATTGACACACCTATGGGTATCAAGCGATTCAAGCTGGAAGCAATCCAGATACAGAGCTTCATTGATAGAGGAATCATAAAAGTCTATGAAAGCAAAGAACTCCAGAAAGAAATTAAAGAACTCGACCTGCTCAGCAACAGCATCTTCATCGCAAAAGAAAAAAACATGCATTTGATTGACATAGGAGAGCTAAGTGCAATGGTTCTTGCAAAAAAAATCCAAGCAGATGCACTCATCATTGACGAAAGAACAACAAGAATGCTCATAGAGGCGCCGGAAGCACTGCAAAGCCTGCTCAAAAAGAAATTTCACATGGAAATAAAAATGAACAGGGAAAAATTAAAAACATTTCAGCAAAAAATAAACCCTCTCTCGGCAATCCGCTCCATAGAACTGAGCATTGCAGCATACGAACTTGGTCTTCTCGATAAGAAATATCTCCCCAAGAATGCAAACAAAGAAAAAGAAAAAGATATTTTGGATGCAGTGATTTGGGGCATGCGTTTAAAAGGATGTTCTATCTCAGATAGGGAAATAGAAGAGCTCCTCAAAGAAGAAACAAAGAAAACTATCCCCAAGCAGGTATAAATTCAAAAAAAGAAACTTAATTACATTAAAGTGGCATTTTTCTCCTCACCTCAAGCAAAAGTTTATAAGAACAAAGTTTAAAGCTTCTTTTCATCAAAATTACGGGGGAGCCTAAAGATGAACAAAAATATAAAAGCAGGAAGCATTGCATTAATATTTCTTATAGCCTTGCTTGGACTCAGTGTACTGGTCAGCGCATCCAGTGATTTGTACGACATAAGCCAAGTAAAAATAAATGGAATGGATGTCTCAAGCATGTCAATCAGTGATGCACAATTGGCGGACTCCACAGAAGTAGAAGTCTCTATACTAGGAACAGGAAACAGCTCGACATGTCCTAGTGGCGATGTAAGCGACTGTGCAGTAAATGATGTCAAAGTAAAAGCCTGGATTGGCGGCTACGAATACGGAGACATTGAAGCAACATCCTCTGCATTCACCGTGCAGCCAGGAGTAAGCTACAAGAAAACAGTAAACTTAGAAATTCCTAGCGACCTCGATGTCACAAAAAATGATTACACACTCTATGTAGAAGTCTATGATGGTGAAGACAGCGAAAAACAAAGTTATCAGATTTTTACAGAAAGACCTTCCCATAACTTGGATATCATCGATGTGATCTATGATTCTTCTGTAAAAGCTGGAGAAAAAACTCCATTAGAAGTTCGTGTAGAGAACCTTGGAGACAGTAAAGAAGAAGATATCAAAGTTGAAGCCCTATTAGGAGAAATTGACTCTGATGCAACATTCATCTCAGAACTTGCTTCTTTCGAACAAGACAATGAGAATGAAGAATCATCACAGTCTGCATTCCTCAAATTAATCATTCCTAAAGACACAGTAACAGGATACTATGATCTTACTATCAAAGTAACCTACAACAAAGGCCACAATGTAGAAGAAAAAACCTATAAAGTCTGGGTTGATGGAAAAGATGCACCTGCAGCACAAGGCACTGGAACAGCGGGGAATGGAAAAACAACCATCACTATCAGCTCTACAAACCTGCAAGGAACGGAAGGAACTGCAACAAGTTTTAGCTTAAGCTTCCTCAATGGTCAAGCAGTGCCAGCAAGCTACACAGTAAAAGTAAATGGCATTGCACAGTGGGCGCAGACAGCAGCAGCCCCAGGAGCATTCAGCCTTGAATCTGGTGCATCCCAAACAGTAAATGTAGCACTCACCCCGAATAGTGATGCTGCAGGAAACAGAGAGTTCAGCGTGCAAGTGCTTGATGCAGATGGAAAATTAGTCAAAGACATTGCCATGACTATGAATGTGGACAAGAGTTCCAGTCTTTTTGGAACAAGCTCTGTAGTAAAGATAGCCTTCATCATTGTGATTGTAATAATTATCCTTATTGGATTGATTGTTGCTTTCAGGAAATTGAAAGATGATGATGATGACGATACGCTAGAGCCAAAAGACGGGCAGACCTATTACTAAATTTTTATTTTTTTATTTTATTTAAATAAAGAAAAGAACTTCTAAAGACATATAAAGCATAAATAACTCTGCTTAATAATGAAATACCAAACTATTGATGGGATAATCTATGATATAGAGGCATTTACATCAGAAGAAAAAAAACTCTTCGAAGGATTGTATAACTATTCTTTAACTGCCCCGCATTGGAGCTCAGTAATGCAGCCTCATATCTATCATAGGGCAGTAATCGAAACAGCAATGGCTGCGATTGGAGAACGATGGCAGGAGCATCCTCTGTATAGAATAAATTTAGACCTCATGTCAAGAATAGGAGTAAGGCATGGAGATTTGAAGCAGCCAGAAAAACCTTTTCCAGATCCCATTCTCGAAGAATAATAATCAAGAAAGCACTTTCAAAGTCTTCTTTGCATGAACTTTATTTTTTAAAGCCTCAAGGACAAGCATGTCATCTATCTCAATCAGTTTCCTAATCTTGGGATCAGCAGTATTAAGTTTATACAATTTTGCTTTGCCAATAGTTCTCGTGGCAATAAGTATATTTCTATCGATAAGATTTTTCCAAATACGATAAAGTGTAGCTCTTCCTATATGTGCATTATCTGCAAGATCAGAAATACAAAAATCAAGTTCTCTCACAGTAAGAAGATAATCAAAAACC
Organism: Candidatus Woesearchaeota archaeon; assembly: GCA_016235495.1. Classification (GTDB taxonomy): domain Archaea; phylum Nanobdellota; class Nanobdellia; order SCGC-AAA011-G17; family GW2011-AR17; genus JAGVZZ01. The sequence goes on along the minus strand of JACRKH010000006.1, from coordinate 6,864 downwards.
CGAGCAGTAGGAGATTCACCCATAAATGCAATAAATAAAGATTGTTCTTTCATAGCCTTAAGAAAGGAAGAGAAGTATATAAATATTTCTATTTTGAGACAATAATGTATCATTTTAATACCCTTAATGCTGAAAATCTTACGAAAAAAACCAAGAAGCTTTTATGAAGAAAGAAACTGGCAAAGAGCGTATGGAGTACACAAAGGAAACTATAAAGAAAATAATAATAAGTAAACTTGTAAAATGGAACAAATGGGGTGCTACTCATACTGAAAATATTCTTGGAGGAATTCCTAGATCCGCAAGAGGAAGTAAAATAACAAGAGAAGCACTAAAAGAACTCATCAAAACAGAATGGCTCTTACCAGCATTGAAGACAAAAGAAATACATTACTCTCTGAATCCAGAAAAAGCAAAAGAAATTCTTCAATTTTATGAACAAGAATGTAAGAAAGAAGACTAGTGCTTCCAGAAAGTATCCACTTCTTCTGCACGCCACTTAGGATTAAAATCAAAATCTTTCTGCTCTCTCTTCCTCTCCAACCAGCCCTGATACGCAATCATAGAACCCTGGTCGCCTGCATACGCAAGAGGAACAGTATAGCCCTTCACACCTCGAGCCTTGCACATTGCATCTAGCATGAAAGCAAACCTTTTATTTGCAGCAACACCGCCTATCAACAGCACTTCTTTCTTTTCACAGTGCGCTAACGCACGTTCAGCAACCTCAAGCAACATGGCAAAACAAGTCTCCTGTAAAGAGAAACACAAATCTTCCTTCGACACACCCTGTTTATACAACTGCTCTGCTCGAGTGACAATCCCAGAAAAATCAACATCCATCCCTTTCACAGAATAAGGAAGTGGAACATATTTTCCTTTCTTTGCCAGTTCCTCAATCTTTGGCCCGCCGGGAAAACCTAAACCTATGTTTCGTGCAAACTTATCAAAAGCATTCCCAACAGCGATAGAAAGCGCCTCGCCAAAGACACGATACTTGTCCTCATGCACAATCACCTGCGTGTTCGCACCAGAACAAAATAAAAATATAGGATCCTTCGCACCAGTGCAGAACAATCCTACTTCAAGATGAGCAATAATATGATTCACTCCCAACAATTTTTTCTTATGTTCATGAGCCAAAGCAACAGCAAAATCCCGAGTGACTAATAATGCAGGAGCCAATCCAGGACCTTCAGTATACGCAATCAAGTCAACATCCTTCCAATCTATCCTCGCAGTAGCAAAAGCTTCTGCTAAAACTTTCTCCTTAACATTTCTATGATGCTTCGCCACTTCATTGGGAATCATCCCGCCTTGTTCAGTAGAAAAAACATCCTTTACAGTAGCCAAAAATTTCTTTTGCGTGCTGTCAAACACACCTATTGAAAATGTATGTGCAGACCCTTCAATGCCTATAACTATCATAAAGAAAAAGAAAAAAAAGAAGTTTAAAAAACTTCGTATTAGATCAAAACATAAGTTCCTATTGCTCCGAACAAAATTGCGATGCTTGCAGCCAAAAGAATCAGGTCAAACTCCCAGCCCATCTTGTCCATTGCAGAAAAAGGAACCTTCCATTTTGACATCTTGAAATAGATTGCTCCAATCATAACCAAACCAAGAAGCAATGCCCCTGCTTGTGTATACACTCCAAAGAGAACAGACAATGCACCTACTGCTTCAACAAACCCTAAAAGCATAATGCTGCTTGCACTCCATCCCATACCTTTTGCCATCATTGCAGGTTTTGTCAACTTTGGATAGGCATGATACAGGAAGATTATTGCGACTGACAGCCTGAGAATAAAAAATCCCCAGTTACTATACTGAGACAAAGAGTCCAATACCATAAAAAGAAAGAAGACTAAAAAGTATTTAAGCCTTACTGCACAACATAGCCATCCTGGTCAACAAGAACACCAGCATCATCGCCAAGATTAAACTCTCCATCAGGAACAGAATCATCTCCCATGGAAGTTTCTATGAAATAAAGACTATCACCTCGAGGTACAGTGTACTGCTGATCTTGATAACCTGTTTTCAACGCATGCAAAGTAATGGTAACAGAACCATCAGCATTCAGCGTTCTATCTCTGCTGAATCCAGCAAGTGCTCGCATAGCTTTATTATCAACAGTCTCTCCAGAAATTAAAAAAGCATAGGGTGCATAGCCAGTATCTATGAGTTTCACTTTTGAAGTGCTTGTACCAGCATCAGAAGATGAAGAACTCGCAGCAGGACGCACAAGAACATAGCCAACAATAATAACAACTAGCAAAATAATCCCATAAACCAAAGTTTTTTTCAATCCCATAAACAAACAGCTAAAAAAATAGTTTATAAACTTTATGAACAAAACATTTAAAAGGGAGAAAAGCACGGAAAAGACATATTCTACGATGAAAAAAGTCAAAGAAATTAAAGCTCCAGAAAACTATGAATGGATTCGCACAAAGTGGACGCATATCAAAGAGTATGCCTGCGATACCTGCCATAGTCACTCGACTGAACCAATAAAATGCTGTGGAGAGAAAATGAAAGAAACACATAAGCATGGGAAATGGGATCTAAAGGGATGCTGCTGAACAAGAATATTTATATAGATAAAAAAGAAATAAAAACCTAAAAGAAGAGTGTAAGGAGTAAGATAACGATGGAAACAAGTATGATAAGAAATCACCAAGGCATAGAAAGAACAATAAGACTATCAGATGCTGATTTTGATATATTATTTCTCGAAAATGAAAAAAAAGAAGCCTTAGACAGGCTTAAAAAATACTATGGTATTTTCTCTTCCATCCCCAATCTAAGTTTTGAAGAGGGTCTGGGCCAATACGATGAAAGAAGTATAACCTTAATGAAAGGATATGGAAAAGCACTAGAAGAATGGCAAAAATATTTAGAAACAACACATAAAAGAAGAAGAGTCTAACGATAATTCTTCATAGTCTTCCATTCCACAAACCATTTCAAAACTGCTGGCATGAAACCAGTGAGTACAAAATCTTTGTAAAGCAAGATACCATTATATTTCCCCAAGCTGATAACCATAACTCTCGGACGAGAAACATAAGGAATTAATTTCTTCCCAGCATCCAATCGCAGAACATTCTGCACCGCAATTTCAGCCTGTTTTTCTGCACCCTGCGCAGTCTTTTCTTCCGGGACAGCATTCACATCACCAACAGCAAAGATATGAGCATGTCCCTTCACCTGCAAAAAAGTATTCACAAAAATAGCTTTCTTCTCACTCAGCAAAGAAGCATCAACAAATTCGCTGTTAGGAATAATCCCTGTGCAAAGAAAACAAAGATCAGCTTTAAGAGATTTCCCCTTATCAGTCATACAAACACCATTCTTCTCTTCAGTCATTCTCTGCCCGAAAATAAAACGCACACCTTTCTTCTTAAAGACTTTCTCTACATAATCCTGCGATCGAGAAGAACATCTTTCTAGGAGACAAACTTTAGAATGAAGAAGGGTGATATGCTTTCCGGGAAAAACATCCGAAATCTCTCCAACCAGCTCCACACCAACAACTCCACCGCCAACAACAACAATTTTCTTTGCAGAAGACAATTTTTCAAAATGATCATGAAGAGTATGAGCTCTATTCGGGAGAATAATATTCTTTTCTTTAATAGGTGAAGCATAATGCGAGCCTGAACAAATCAAAAGATAATCATAAGGAATTCTTTTCTTCCCTACAGAAACTTCTTTCTCAGTAAAACCAGTCACACGGCCATGGACAAATGTTGTAAAGTCTAAATAATTGCTATGCAAAACCTGAATCTTTTTCATATGCCGAGGATCAACCAATGTTCTGAGAATTCCAGGAGTAAATTCAAAATAATCCTTTGTATCAATCAAAGTCACAGAAAACTTTTTCTCTAAATTCCGAGCAGCATAGGCGCCAGCAAACCCGCCGCCAATAACCACAACTCTTTTTTTCACAGAAGAAAAGAAGAAAATCATACTTAAATAACTTTGTGCTGAAAAATCCTACTCTTTTTCAGAAAATCTTTCAGCTTTTTCCCAGAAATCTTTATGAAGCTTATTTTTCATAGTAAAAATATGACAAGAAATATCGAGTTCCTTTCTGACCACACAAGAACATATACAACATTCATAGTTGGTGCTGGAGCAATAGCATATTACGTTTCGGGAATATTTATAAAGTCAATAGCCTTAATCATAATGATTGAAATATTATATCTCTTTGTCTGGTTGATGATTCTAGACAGGGGAAGAAAAGAATTACAAAAAGAGGGCTGCCCGTGAAAAACAAATTCAAGTGGATAAAAGAAAACTATCAACTGATCATAGCCTTCATTTTATTCTTTGTAATGATGATTCTTCTTACCAGAGAAGGAGGAACATTCTTCTATAAAGTCTTAGATGCAATAAAAAATATTTTTACATAAAAAACTACTCACTCAGCTTGCTGCCGCGAGACAAGCTCTCTTCCCAGCCACTCGAACTGATTTCAATAAACTCAGCATTCTTCTGCATTTCCTCAATCGTTCGAGCACCGCAATAGCTAAACCCGCTCTGCACGCCCTTCAAGATGCCCTTAATCACTTCTTCCACAGGTCCTTTATAATCCACAAGCACTGCAACACCCTCAACAAACACATCCAACTTCTCTTTCACTCTCTTCCCCACCTGATGCTCTTTTCGCTCATGATTGCTGTCATAGGAAGCACTTCCCATATACTTTTTGTACTTCTTCCCATCTTTCGACAAAATAATCCCAGGAGCTTCATCAGTGCCTGCAAAGAAACTCCCTGAAAAAACACTCGACGCACCAGCACCCAAAGCCTTAGAAACATCACCAGGATATTTCATCCCGCCATCAGCGCAGACAGGAATGCCATAAGCCTGTGCAACAGAAACAACATCAAGAATTGCAGTCAGCTGTGGAACACCAGAGCCAGAAATAATTCTTGTCGTACAGACAGGCGAAGGCCCTATGCCAACCTTCAACCCATCAGCACCAGCCTCAATCAAATCTCGTGCAGCCTCTGCAGTTGCAATATTTCCCACCATCACATCAATAGAAAAATTCTTTTTCAATGACCGCAGACAAGCAATAATATCATCAGAATGTGCATGTGCAATATCCAAAACCAGCACATCAACACCGGCTGCAATCAAAGCTTCAGCACGCAATAAATCATCCTTCACTCCAATAGCACCACCAACGCGTAATCTTCCCTTGCTATCCCTATTTGCATGAGGCCAGGATTCAATCTTCATAATATCCTTCGTCGTAATCAAGCCTAATAGCCTTCCATGCTCTTCTAAGGGTAGTTTTTCAATCCTATGCATATGCAGAATAACTTTCGCCTCTTCAAGACTAATCCCATAAGGAGCAACAATTAATTTTTCTCGTGGAGTCATAACCTCAGAAATTCTTTTGCTCAAATCAGTCTCAAATAAATAATCCCGAGAAGTAAAGATGCCAACAAGATCATCATTCCTCATGACAAGAAGACTCGTCACACCCTGGCCATTCATAGTATCTATTGCCTGGCCCAAAGTAATATGCTCCTGCACAGTCAAAGGTCTTTCAATAACATAACTCGTACTTCTTTTTACCTTTTTCACTTCTTCAACCTGTTCTTCAATCGTACCAAACTGATGTATAACCCCAAGACCGCCATTTCGTGCCATAGCAATAGCCATTTTATGCTCAGTCACTGTAGCCATATTTGCACTCACTAAAGGAACATTCAAAGAAATATTTCGAGTAAACCTTGTCTTCAGATCAGCTTCGCTTCGAGAACTCAAAGGAGTCCTCTTTGGAACCAAAAGAACATCATTGTAAGTAAGACCTCTTCGTATCTGCATTGCACTGCTCCTCCAGACAAAGCAGTTTAAAAAGATTTATACACTAAAAAAGAAGGAATGCTTAAATAAATCCTAAACCATCTAATACCCATGCCACAAGAACACTCCATAGGAATTATTGTATTCAATCAGGACAAATGGCTCATAATAAAATATATTGGAGGCCACTGGGGATTCAGTAAAGGCCACAAGGAAGAAGGGGAAGAACCCCTAGAAACTGCACGCAGGGAATTGTTCGAAGAAACAGGGATAAAAGCATTCTACATTGTAAAAGACTTCCAGGAAAAAGAAGAATATTTTTTCAAGAAAGAAGGGAAGACAGTGCACAAGGAAGTAATCTATTTCCTTGCAGAAACACCAGAAACAGAAGCCAAACTTTCTGAAGAGCATACAGAATACAAATGGCTCGATTACCAGCAGGCAATGAACCTTTTAACATTCAAAGAAACGAAAGAACTCTTAAAAAAAGCACATGACTATCTTGTAAGGCATTGAAAATCTTACGGAAATTTCTAACAAACATGTATGAAGCTCATTTTTATTCGAGGAAGCTATGAATAGAATTTATTTCAGATCTCACAAGGACCTGCACAACTTCTGTTTTGGCGCTGGAGCCATGGCTTATTATTTGACAGCAATCTTTATTAAATCTCTAGCCTACAAAGAGAACTAGAGTAAAAATGAACAAAAATCATAAAATTTCTATCTAAAAATGGGGAAATTATTCTCGCAGGAATAATTTTTTTCATTATGATTTCAGCACTCACACCAGAAGGGGCAGCAATCATAGAGGGCGTGCTTGAAAAGATAAAGAATATATTTGTATAACTGAAAATCCTTCAATAATTCTGAAAATTCTTCCGTTTTTCGCAGGCAAAAGTTTTAAATAAAAGATATACATGTAGATACATGGAAGAAATCTATCTCTTTGGTAAAAGAATTCTCCTCATGCATCACGCCTTACGGAGAGCAAAGGAGCGAAAAATAAGTTATCCTGATAGAGTCTTT
>JACRKH010000038.1 GCA_016235495.1 Candidatus Woesearchaeota archaeon | reverse complement strand
TTTCCACGAGCGATAGGGTTTTGCGACTTCTTTGTAGGGAAATAAACAACGCAATCCACCTATAATTGTTTTTTCAAAATCCGGCCTTCTTTGTAAAGCCTCTCTAACAACAGTATCTTTTTTCCCAACAAGAGTTGCTATTTGGTTACCATCTGATGGATGATCTAAAGAAAACCCAAGGTCGGCAGCTTCGTAAATGTCACTTAATGTTCTATAAGTCATTTTTCCAAAGACCTGAAGAGCTTTTTTTGCCTCTTTGTCACGTGAAGTTAAACCTACAAGGTATTCATCTAACGCAGGAGCCTGCACACAATGAAAGTAAGCAACATCAGCAACTGAAAAACCATATTTGTTTATAGCTGCACAAACATTTTCTTTCCCTATTTCTTTTAAAAGAGTAGCTACAGGGCGCGTCACCTTAGCACAGGCCTCTCTGTCAAAATCCAACTCCAGTTTTTCCAGAACATGAGAGAATTGAGAAGTAGATAGATTGCTTTTCGTACACGTCTCATACATTAAAAATGGTTTTCCTTGATAAACACATCTGAAATATTCATGCATGACAGATTCAATTTTTGGCAAAGCTCGACGGTGCATAATCGAGGTTCTATTTTCACTGGATAAATCATAAAGTAGTGTGTGCCCGATAGTGCTTAAGGTAATAGGGTCAATGCTTCCGGGAATAGCAGCAGACAACAATCTTGTAAGAAGAGTTTTTGAATGAGGTGCTAAGTTTTCCTCAGAACAGCGAACATATAGATCATATAATCCAGCCCTATGCAGTCTTACGCGCACATTTTCACGTGAACATCTTGCACGCTCTCCAATCATAGCTTGACTCCAACCATCAAGTATCATTCTTCTCAGAGAAGATTTTCCAAGAAAACGAAGACGTCGTTTCTTACCTTTGCTTTCCAATACAGGTTGATCCATAGAAATAAGGCAAGGAAAGGCTATATAAACATAATGGGGAGTTTAGAAATTTTATTATGTCAAGAAACTTGACAGAAAACCACACCTTGAAAGGTGTGGTGGTTTCTTGAGCATCCAAAGCACAAGCGCCTTTTGATTCCTAAACTATTCTCAAATCTAATCCAAAAGAATCTTTTAGAATTTGTTGTAGTTCATCGTAGCGTCTCTTATTTCTTCCAATAAGTGCAGCTTTACTTTGACTTCCAGCAGTCAATACAAACATACCTTCTTTTGTTTCAAGTGATTTGAAAGATAAAGGCGCAACAACATCGCTTACAAAGCGAGATGCATCTTCCATTCCTTTTGCTTCTTCAATAATTCTTACTTTCTTTCCAATTTGTTCTTGTATTGAACGCACATGAGAAGCATCAGGACCAATAGCTTGAGAAATAAAAACTTTAGGAACAGCAAAAATAATCATATTATTGTACATGAAACATTTTCTTGTTTTAACATGTGACGCTCTATCTAGAAGATTGATATATCTCATTGTCTGCATATTTATGGTTGTCATGGTTCTAATACAAGAAATAATTATTTGGAACAGTTACTGAAAAAAGACTCATAAAATTTAACAACGACATCATGCTCTAATCTTTTCTTACGTTATTAGTATATAAATGTATCGTTAGAGTTTACCGACGAGAAATCACTCTTTCTTCTTAGATTTCTTTTTCTCAAGATCTTTGTTGACCAAAGGCCCTGTAACCTCAACTAGCAATCCAGGCAAGCCAGTACCGACTGGAATTGCTTGATTCAAAAGAATATTTTCAATAACAGATTTCAGTTCATCGCGTCCACCTTGGATAGTTGCATTGATAAATTGTTTATCAGGTGTTTCGAATGTTGCTCTAGCAAGAATACTTGCCTTCTCTGAAATAATACCCATACGAGTTACTCCTTTAACAATTCCTGAAGAAGTCATAGCATCTGCTACAAGCTTCAAGTGTCTTTCATTAATATCAAGACCCTGCGACTCAATAACTTTCTTTATTTCATTTACAATTGTCTGACGTGCTGCTTCAATTCCAAGAACGTTTGCTACATCATGAATATCATTCGAAGTTACACTGTTAGCATCCACACCTTTTATCTGTCTAACTTCTTCCAAGTTTGATCCTGCTGTCAATATCGTGTAATCACGACCGCGTGTTGCAACAACAACTTGAGATATTCCTTTAACTCCAGAAACTATCGTTTCTTTCAATTTCTCTTTCAGTTTGTAAATTGCCTTGAAATCTAGCTCATCAACACTAATGCTTATTTTCATATCATTTCCTCTTACCTTGAATCCTTTCTCTTCAAGTCTTTCAACAATTCTTTGTGGGCCTGCATGTACCATCTTCAAAGCTTTCGAGTCAAGCATTATTTCTATCTTCTTATTAGCAAAGTCAATCTTAATCTCCGAAAGAATTTCTTTCAGTTTAACTTCTTTGATTTTTTCTGCGATAATTCTTGCTTCTTTTTCATCATTATGTTCCTTATCGAGAGATACTTCCATCATCGGAGTAGAAGGTTGTTTTCTGGCATCTAAAATTTCAATCAAACGCGGCAAACCAACAGTGACCTGGAATTGAGCAACTCCTGC
>JACRKH010000041.1 GCA_016235495.1 Candidatus Woesearchaeota archaeon | reverse complement strand
CCAACAAGCGTCTCATCTTCCAAAGCTCTTTGATAAGTTTTTCCTGTCTTGGTATCATTGATTACAAATTTAAATTCTGCCATTTTCTTAATTTATAGTGTTTTCAGCTTCCTTATAAGCTTTTTGGAAGAGCCTCTGCAGGGAAAAATACATATAGTCTCTTGCCAAGAGAAAACGTATGAAAAAAGTCCTCTTTCTTCTTTTCATAATCTTAATAAATGCCTGTACAATCCAAGGGCAAATGAAAAGCATATCCTTTCTTACAGACGACCAAGTAAATATTGTGGGCAACTATTGGCAGGGAGGAAAGAACGCAGTGCTCTTACTTCATATGATGCCAGCAACAAAAGAATCTTGGGAATACTTTGCAGAAGACCTCCACAAAGAAAACTTTACAGTGCTTGCAATTGACCTTCGTGGCCATGGAGAAAGTATGGAACAGGAAGGAGGAATACTCAATTATAAAACCTTTACCGATGAAGAGCACCAAGATTCAATAAAAGATGTGGAAGCAGCAGTGGACTACTTGAAAGAGCAGGGCGCAGAGAACATAGCAATTATCGGTGCTTCTATCGGTGCAAACTTAGCATTGGAATATCAATCAGAACATCCAGAAATAAAAAAGGCTGTACTTCTTTCTGCAGGAACAAACTATAGAGGCATAGAAATATTGCCTTATGCAGCAAAACTCAGAGAAGATCAGCAAGTCTATTTTGTTGCAGGAAGCCTTGATGGAAGATCTGCAGGCTCAGCTGATGCAATGGCAAAAGAAATTGCACAGAAAATAAAAAAGAAAGAAATCAAAATCTACAACAGCACTGCGCATGGCACAGATTTATTTGCAGAGGATGATACTCTCAGTAAAATTCTTATCGACTGGTTAAAGAACTAAACCCCCCAGAAATTATTCGCCTTTCTCTTAATCTCCGCAAGCTCTTTCAGCACTTGAATCTCCTCATTCGTCAGCAGTTTCTTGAACTCTTTCAGCTTTCTGAAATTCTCTTCATGCATATCCACATAGAAAATGCTTTCTTCCTGAATCTGCCGCCCAGCAGTCACGCCCGGCAGAGAAATAGCCACCTGCTTTCCTCGTTCAGCTTCCTTGATAGACTCTCGCTCATACTCCACAGTCTTCACATGCCCCACAACATCACCATTCTCCTTAATCAAATCAACATCAGAATGCAAAGTCCCAGCAAGCACTTCCACACCAATCACGCAGGGATTATTCTGCCTGAAGGTACAGCCTCGAAGATACTTTACTTTTGCAGGTCGGACTAAATCCAGCAACTCTTTTTCCTCTTCTTTTTTCTGCTGTGCAGCAACCCATGCTTCAAAATCATCAATCAGCTGATAAATCACATTGTGAGAAATAATCTTCACATCCTTCTGCTGTTCACCTTCCACATTGAATCCTAAAATAACTCTATGCAGAGGATCAGCAGCAGAACTCGCAGCAGCAAGGTCTTTTTTGGTAACGCTTCCGACAGAAGCTTTTTTGATAGGAATTTCTTTTTCCCGCAGCATACTCACTACTGCTTCTAAGGAACCAAGAGTATCTGCTTTGACAACAATCCCATCACCATCTGTCTCAATGACAACTTCATCAACTTCTTCTTGAATCTTCTCTCGCAGCTCTTTCTCATTCTTATCAATCACAAAAAGAGGCATGCCAGAAACAACATCTTTAATTCCCACTGCAAGAATCTTCACACCTGCAGCAGCAGCAACTTCTTTCACCGGACTGAATTTATTCTTTTCATCAGGTAAAAATAATCCTTTCACTTTTGTGACAATTGGCTCATGCAGCCCGCCAATAATAATAGGATCATTCACCTTCATTTTTCCTTCATAGATAATGACATCCAAAGTCACTCCAAGCCCAGCTTCATCCTTGACTTCCAATACAGTTCCCTTAGCAGCCCCTTCCAAATCAGCCCGTAAATCCTGCTCGAGAAACTTTTGCGCCAATCCAATCAACACCATCAGTAGCTCAGGCACACCATCACTGCTCTTTGCAGAATAAGGAATCATTGCCACAGTCTTGGTATAATCCTCAATCCTGTCAAACCTGTCTGCTTGAATGCCCAGCTCATACAACTTTCCAACAATCTCATACAATTTTGTTTCAAACAAAGTTTGTACTTGAGAACTCTGCTTGCTCATCATATCAAGAACAGAAGAAGATTGTGCTGCGCGCCATCCAGTCAGCAAATCAATTTTATTCAGAGCAATGATAAAAGGAGTCTTGTATTTTTTAAGAATAGAAATGCACTCCTCAGTCTGTGCTTTCACACCCTCATTGATATCAATAACAAGAATAGCAATATCAGCAAGATTTCCCCCTCGCTTCCGCATATTGGAAAAAGCAGCATGCCCAGGGGTGTCAATAAATACAATGCCAGGGATGGAAATGCTCTTTGCTTTCAGTAAATTCCCACAAATATTTTGTATTGTTTTCAAAGAAACTACAGAAGAAGAAATCATCTGTGTGATCGCACCAGGCTCTGACTCAACCACAGCAGTTTTTCGTATGGTATCTAATGTTTTAGACTTCCCACTATCAACATTTCCCATGACGACGACGAGTGGTTGACGGAGCATTGTACTTCACAGGCAAAAAGAACAGAGCCTATTATATAAACCTTTCCTGGGAAAGCCTTATAAATAAGGGTAAGAGGACAAAATCCTATGGATGAGAACATAACTCTAGAAAATCTAGCAAAGAGCGCACACGCTGTGTATATAGATCTGTCTGTGTATGAAAAAGAAAGCTCTCAATTTCATCATCAAAAAATACAAAAAGACCTTGGCTTTGTTAATAATATGTCCAGAACAAGAGAAGCTGGAATCCACGGACTGTTTATGAGGCAGGAAGACTATGCAGCAGGATTGCTTGAATTACTTAAGAGCTATCAAAATATTTATTCCACCCCATACATTTTTGCAGAGCACAAAAAGTTTATTCAAATAGTAAGAAGAAAGGTACAGTCATGGAGAGAAAATAATAGATCCAGAAAAGATATTTTGAGTTGCATAGAGAGAATACTAGCAACGCATAAAGAAATAGTAGAAATTCTTGAACCTCGTGTTCAGCAAAGTACAGAAGATAAATGTTCCTTGACATACCAGCTTGTCAGAGGAAGCTATCACAAGCCGCGAGTAGGCTATTTTAAGAAGAAAGATTTAATTGAAGAAACCTCCCAAGCAGATGCAGAGCTAGTAAGCTTTGCAGTTGATGAAGCAATGATAACACTGGGGCCTATTGCTATTGTAACGAGTGACTTCGATATTCCCAACATGCTCTATAATTTAGTTCTTGCTTCAAATGGAGAGCTGGGGAGAGAAACAGAAGTCTCAGTATATTTTCCGGACTTTAATTTCTGGCCTGAAAACTTTGACTTAGAATTTATGGTAGATTCCAAAGGAAGAATAAGTAAAAAGAGAAGAAGAATGGTAGAAGGTTCTTTTAAATTAAACAGGCTTTGATAATTTCCTTTCAGCCTACAAAATATTCTCAAGGCAAAACCTTTTTAAAGGAGAAAGCTATATACTCCAACAGATACTTACAAATAAAATAAAAGGAGGATATACCAAATGGCAAAAAATAGTACAGGAAACGCAAAAGCTATGCTTGGAAGATGGGCTTTCTTGATTGGTGTTGTTTTGGCCTTAGTGTTCGGGTTCTTGTCAGCAGCTTCATGGTTACCATGGGTGCTTGTTGTCTTAGGACTGATCGTAGGATTATTCAACATCAGTGAAAGAGAAATCTCAGCATTCTTGACAGCTGGAACAGTTCTTGTCTTGATGGGTTACTTTGGCGGGCAAACATTATCAAGTGTTCCATACCTAAGTGCTGTCTTTGACAACCTATTGACCCTTTTCGTTCCTGCAACAGTAGTTGTAGCAGTTCGATCTGTGTTTGAATTGGCAAGAGATTAAATCTTTTGAAAATTTTATTTTTATTTTTTTATTTTTCTCAATCCACTTGTACAGAATGAAGGTTCTCAGTAAAAGGAGTACCAACATAATCTCTAAATGCAAGATAACTGCTGAAATCATAAATTTCTTTCTTGAGTTCAAAGAAGCAAACAACCTCACGAAGAAGCTTTGGTTGTGCACGTGCATTTCTTGCCAGCCATTCTGTTCTCGCTCCATTGCGTAGAGCTCTCGCATGAGCTTCTCCAGAATAAAAGTCATTAAGATAAGGATAATACCACGCATGCATAAGTTCATGAAAAAGAGTAACATCCCTCTGAAAAGGAAGAAGCCCACTCCTCAAAGTTATAGTATCTTTACTTCCAGAGAATATTAAATTTCCATAATCTTTTATATCCTCAAATCTCAGCTCCATAATTCTCTTGGTATTATGCAAATGAAGACTCCCCAGAGTGAAAGGTTTTTTTTCAAACATGCGATAGAGCTGACCAGCATACCTTCTGTCCTCCTTGACAAAATCAGTCAATTCTCTCCAGGACATATCTGAGGAAGCGCGTAGATTCATAACAAAAAAATTTATCCTAAGAATATAAATCTTCCTAATAGTACCAATAAGCTCAAGAAAAAAATTTAAAATAGGAGAAGTTCTAGTATTCTTATGACAAAAAATGCAAGAGAGATTTCTGAAGAAGAAGTAACTCTTTGGGCACTAGAATTAGGAAGAAAAGCAAAGAAAGGAAGATATAATGAACTAAGAAATATCTTAGATCCCTAAAAACTCTTAAGAGGTCTCCCAACAAATGAAAGGCATTAAGAGAACCTTTGTATCTCTGCGAGATTTCCGAATTCCTCTTTGAAGAAGCAAAAGAGGTATATAAATACACCGAAACATTTAAATAACAGTTGTTACTTATATAAAACAGATGTTACATAAAAAATACACAGAAAATACGGCTTTCCTGAATGAATCAACATACAAAGTAGCCCTGTTGGTATTTAGATACCCTAATAATGCATTTCACCTGAGACAAATAGCAAGAGAAACAAAATGTTCAACTACAGCAATATCAGAAGCCATGAGAACCCTTGAATCAAAAGGGATTATCAAAATTGAAAAAACGCCTCTCACCAAAAATATCAAAGCAAATCTTGAATCTCCAGAATATTATTTTTATAAAAAACTCTGCAATTTATTTTTCCTTAAGCAGTATCATGTTGTTGAAACACTCCAAAAAATATTCAATAATCCTAAAACCATAGTGCTCTTTGGATCATTTTCAAGAGGAGAGGATATGGAGAAGAGTGATATAGATATACTTATTATTGCCAATGATAAAAGAACAAAATCTCATGAACAAACAGATAAAACTTCTTTTGCCTTTACAGAGGATATATACAATCGAAAATTAAACCTCCATATCCTTCCAAGTTTAGAGAAAAGCTCACCTGAATTCAAAAATACAGTTGCAAATGGGATAGTCCTTTATGGATATCTTAAGGTGCTGTAAATGGTGATTAATAATTTTCAATATTATCTCGACAGAAGCCTGGTGAAAAAGCAGAGTAGTAACCCCGAAGAATCCAAAGCCCTCCTAGAGAAAGCAAAGAAAAGACTAAAGTATATTCAAAATCAAAAAATTACTTCTGAACAGGCTGCTTTCATATTTGAAGATGCATATGAAGTTCTTCGGGAAGCTGCACAGTCTCTTATGGCAATACAAGGATTCAAACCCTACTCCCATGAAGCAACGATTAGTTTTATCAAAGAAAAAAGTTCTTCTGATTTCACTGAAGAAGATATCTATACTTTTGATCGTTTTCGGCAATTAAGAAATAATGCAGTGTATTCAGCAGCTCCAGTAGAGGAAGAGGATGTAAAAGACTGTATTCTCTATGCAGAGAAAATGATAGTAATAATTGAAAGAATTACGCATGCAGATAATCTTCTTTAAACCGGTCAAACCAGCCCTTTTCCACATGCAGTTTCTCTTTGTTCTCATGTGCCAGCTCTTCCAACAACTTCTTCTGCTTCGCACTGAGCTTCTGCGGAGTCCTGACCTGTATGATAACCATTTCATCACCCACACTGCTCCCATTCACATTCTCCACACCCTCGCCCTTCAAACGAAGTGTTGTGCCAGACTCTGTCCCAGCAGGGATTTTCATTTTCACTTCTCCTCTAATGGTAGGAATAATAACAGCATCACCCAATCCAGCCTGTGAAAAACTAATTGGGAACTGCACATAAATATCATCACCTTTTCGCATAAAAATATCATGCTTCGCAACAAACAATTCCACAAACAAATCTCCTGCTCGAGAAGCAAACTCACCAGCCTCACCCTCGCCGGACAATCGCAGGTTCATACCATCAGCCACACCAGCAGGCACTTGCACAGTAACCTTCTTTGTATTCTTTATCCTTCCTTGTCCTTTACAATTTTTACACTCATGCTCCACAATTTTCCCTATTCCAGAACAAGTGCTGCAAGTACTCTGCTGTGCAAAGACACCAAAGGGAGTTCTGAACTGCTTCTGCACACGACCAGATCCTTTACAAGTGCTGCAATTCTTCTCTCCTGTTCCTCCTCGTCCTTCACAATGACTGCAATGCTCTAATTTTGTCAAAGAAATTTGTTTGGAACAGCCAAAGCAGGCTTCGAGGAAAGTAAGTTCTACTTCTACTTTCATATCTCTTCCCTGTCGTGCTCTTTTACCGCCGCCTAAATCAAAGAATGAATTAAAAATATCAGAAAAATCTCCAAAGCCTTCCTGCCCAAAGCCTTGTGAATATCCTTGCTGCTCCCCAGTATTTCCAAAGCGATCATAGTTCGTTCTTTTTCCTTCATCACTCAGTGCAGCATAAGCCTCATTGATTTCTTTGAACTTCCGCTCTGCTTCCTTATCATTCGGATGCAAATCCGGGTGATATTTCTTTGCTAAAGTTTTGTATGCTTTCTTAATATCTTCTTTTGAAGCATCTTTCCCAACCCCAAGAACAGAATAATAGTCTGCCATTAGTACCCCTGCAAATCAAGAACACATGGTGAGCATCCGCGTCCGCAGCACTTGCTGCTCGTTCGGCCTCGCTCTACTGCAGCATTCACTAAAGGAACTGCAACTTGGTAACTATTCATAGAAAGAGAACTCTCAGCAGAAGAACTCCCATAGTCTCCAGCCTTCTTTTTTAATGGAGCGTAGTACATAAAAATAAAAAAAGAGGAAAAGCCTTTAAATAGCTTTTCTATTCCTCCTTCTTTTCGAACTCTGCATCAACAACAGTTTCTTCTTCAGGTTTTGCTTCGGATTGCTGGTACATTTTTGCACCAATATCCTGCACAAGCTTATTCACCTGTTCCAGCTGCTTCTTAATAACAGCAATATCATTGCCGGACAAAGACTCTTTCAATGCATCAATCTCTTTCTGGATTTTTTCCTTGGTCTTTGCATCAACTTTGTCGCCGTACTCAGCAAGCATTTTCTCTGAAGAATAAATCAAAGTGTCAGCATTGTTTTTCACTTCCACAGCTTCAGCTTTTTTCTTATCTTCTTCAGCAAATGCCTCTGCATCTTTGATAGATCGTGCAATGTCAGCCTTATCCATTCCAGACCCGCCAGTCACAGTAATCTTCTGCACTTTTCCTGTGCCCATATCTTTTGCAGACACATTCACGATGCCATTTGCATCGATATCAAAAGTGACTTCAATCTGCGGCACGCCTCGTGGTGCAGGAGGAATTCCTTGCAAATCAAATCGTCCTAAAGATTTGTTATCTTGTGCCATTGCTCTTTCCCCTTGCAATGCATTAATAGTCACTGCAGGTTGATTATCCATGGCAGTGCTAAACACTTGAGACTTCTTTGTAGGAATTGTGGTGTTTCTCTCAATTAACTTGGTGAACACGCCACCTAAAGTTTCAATACCAAGACTCAAAGGAGTAACATCTAGTAAGAGAACATCTTTGACATCTCCTCCTAAGATTCCTCCTTGAATGCTCGCACCTAATGCAACAGCTTCATCAGGATTGACAGATTTATCTCCATCCTTGCCCAAAAGTTCTCTGACTTTATCCTGTACAGCAGGGGTTCGTGTAGAGCCTCCAACTAAAAGGACTTTGTCAATATTCTTTGGTTCAAGACCAGCATCTTTCAATGCTTGTTTGACAGGCTTGACTGTTCTTTCAACGAGATGTTTGGTCAAATCATTAAACTTCGCTCGAGTTAAATTGACTTCAAGATGTTTTGGTCCAGATGCACCAGCGCTGATGTAAGGCAGACTAATGCTTGCAGTCATGGATGAAGAGAGTTCAATCTTTGCCTTTTCTGCTGCATCTTTTAATCGCTGTAAAGCCTGCTTGTCTTCTTTCAGGTTAATGCCTTCAGTCTTCTTAAATTCTGCAACAAGATAATCAATAATCACTTCATCAAAATCATCCCCTCCTAATCTGTTATCCCCGCTAGTAGACTTGACTTCAAAGACCCCATCTCCTAATTCCAAGATAGAGACATCAAAAGTACCTCCGCCTAAATCAAAGACTAAGATAGTGTGTGCATTAGACTTATCCATACCATATGCCAAAGCTGCTGCAGTAGGCTCATTGATAATTCTTTCAACTTCTAAACCTGCAATCTTTCCTGCATCTTTGGTAGCCTGTCTCTGTGCATCATTGAAATATGCGGGAACAGTAATCACTGCTTTCGTAATCTTTGTCCCAAGGTATGCTTCTGCATCTTTCTTCATTTTTCTGAGAATCATTGCAGAGATTTCTTCAGGACTGTGATCTTTGCCATCAATAGTCACTTTTTCATTAGTTCCCATGATTCTTTTGATGGATCGTACAGTGTGCAAAGGGTTTGCGACTGCTTGTCTCTTTGCAATCTCTCCCACCACAATATCAGAGCCTTTGATGGTCACGATACTGGGCACTGTTCTTCCTCCTTCTGCGGAAGGAATGATAGTTGCTTTTCCTCCTTCAAGGATTGCGACTGCGGAATTTGTGGTTCCTAAATCAATACCTATAATTTTACTCATTTTTGTGTTTCTCCTTTGTGTTTTTTCCTAGTATAATCTGTGCAGGTCTCAGTACTTTGCCATTTCTTCGATAGCCTTTTCTGCTGACCTCTATGATTGCGTCTTCTTCTCCCTCTACTATGGCAATAGCCTCATGCAGTTCAGGGTTGTATTGCATATCTATGATCTCTTGCACTCCCTCTTGTTCGAAGATTTTGTTCAGTTGATTATAGATGAGTTCTATGCCCTTGTCTGCTTTCGGAATGCGTTCAAAGTTGTCTTTGACCTCGAGGAATTTTCTGAGTATGCTGTCTTTGCTGCTGTCTATGACAGAGAGTTTTTCCTTTTCCACTCTGCTTCTGTAATTGATGAAGTCAGCTTGCAGTCGTTGAAGCTGTTCAAGGTACTCCTCTTCCTTTGTTTTTTCCTGTTCTGTTGAGCTTAAGTCTACCATAGTTAGCTTAGAAAGACAGAACTGCTATATAAAGCTTTTGGTAGAGAAGTTTTTGTGTAATGTCCGGAAATTATTTCGCCAACCATTAATAAGCCAGGAACTCTTTCCTGGTATGACTAAATTAAATCAAAAGAGGATCAAATGGTTGGTGGATCAAGTGGTAAAACATGGTGAAAGCCCTGCAAAAGTCGCTCCT
>JACRKH010000036.1 GCA_016235495.1 Candidatus Woesearchaeota archaeon | reverse complement strand
GTGCCGGAGCATGCAATTCACATAGATATTATTTACACAAAAGATGCAAAGATAAAAGTAAAGGAAGTAAAACTCATCTACGAAAACAACACAGAAGAAATCATCATGGAGAATTCCAGATATTCATTCAATGTGCAAAAAGAATTTGAGAAAGCTTAATCAAGATCAACATCATCTTCTTCGTCTTCACCAAAGCCTTCATCATCCATCACTTTTCGCTTTGCTTTAATCTTCTCTATGGTAATACACTCAACAGGGCAGATTGCTGCAGCCTCACTGTTGCTCACATATTCTTCTTCAGAGATTTCTAGCTTTTTCGGTCGAGCCTTAAACTCTCCATTCTTTTCCACAAGCTCCCAATTCTCTGGGCAGACAGAAGTACAAGCACCACTGCCAATACAGGCTTTTTTGTCAAAGATAATTTTATACTTTGCCATAAAATATATAGTTTAACCTCTATTTTTAAAGCTTTCGACTGTCTCTGTCCTACACACGACTGTCTCAAAGAGAAACTTTATAAGCATTTGAAGAGCACAAAAAGACCTTATGCATAGAGAAGAAATAATTCCATTAATAGAAAAAGCAGAACAGGTATTCCTCAGTAATTTCCCTCCTGAATCTTGCTTTGAACGTGCAGTTTTTTTCAGCTGGGGCTGTAGTATAGGGGACTGCACATTCTGCTATATGAGCACACAGCCAGATGCAAAATCACCCACAGAAACAAAGCGAAGCATGGAATCTATCTTTGCAGAATTCATACTTGCAAAAAATCTAGGCTGGGATATAGGTTTCTTCACCGGAGGCATAGGCGTCTTCTCACCTGCAGAGCAGGAATTACTATTGCAAGGAGCGGTAGAAATCACAAGAGAAAAAATTTGGCTTTCTGTTGGCCCGCTCTCCAGAACATTGCTTGAAATATACCAGCCATACATCAAAGGCATAGTCGGTTCTACAGAAACAATAAGTCCTGAACTGCATAAAATAGTCTGTCCTTCAAAGCCTCTCGCACCTTATGAAAAAATGTTTCTCGAAGCAAAGGCTTTAAACCTGCAAAGAGCAATGACATTCATCGTCGGTATGGGCGAAAAAAAAGAAGATCTTACACTCTTAAAAGCATTCATAGAAAAATATGATATTAATAAAATTCACATCTACGGCTTAATCCCGCAGAAGGGAACCATGTTCGAGCACACTGCAATACCATCAGCAGAAGAGCAAGCTTGGTGGATTGCCCAGCTAAGAATTGCTTTTCCAAAATTAGATATTCAGTGCGGAATATGGGAAGATCGTGTAGATCGTGTATCACTTCTCTTGCAGGCAGGAGCAAACTCTATCTCAAAATTCAAAGCAGCAAAATTATTTGGAACAAAGACTGCAAAAGCAATTGAGGATGAAGTAGCAAAGGCAGGAAGAACATTCAAAGGAACACTCACAAAGATTCCTAACATTGACTGGGATGCAGAAGTGGACAGACTTTCTTTCTCCCCAGAATTAAAAGAAAAAATAAAACAAAAACTCCATCAGGAATATCTCAAAAGGATGAAAAAGAATACTAATCTCTTCGTTTCCAAGAAAGCATAAGGTGTGAAGCAAGAAGTACAAAGATAATCACACCAAAAAGAATAATCACATAGTTCTGCAATGTTCCGGAGTTTTTACTATAAAATTTCTTACTCTCTTGTGCAAGGACAGCATTGCCGGAAACAATCTCCATTTCTGCATTGTACTCGCCGCTCAGTTCCTTATCGGTATAACTATAAGTAAATGCTTCATAATCCCCAGGAAGAATAGTTTTCTTTTCGGTTTGGAATGTCTGCAGCTCTAATCCATTATGTATAACTTTTGTATCTAACTCTGGCTGAAGAACAAGTTCCCCAGTATTTTTAAAATACACTTCAAAGTTAATATTCTTATCATCTCCAACAGTTACAGCACTAGAAAGAATTTCCCCGCTCTGTTTCAGTGTACCTTTTGCAGTGAGAGAGAAACTGCTAGCCTTTGTTTCCTTGCCAAGACTTACTCGTGCATAATATTTCCCTGGAGAAAAGCTATTATCTAATGATGTAACAAACTCTTTTTCTTCGAAAGCAAAGAAATGCTGGTTAAAATCTTGAAGAAGCACAAGCTTCCCTTTTTCATTAAAAAGCTCCACATGAACATCAGAGTCTCCTTCCGTGTTCCCTTCATTTTTCAATACTGCTTCAAAATAAAGAGGGCTTCCTTGTTCAGCATCAAAGACATGAAAAGAACTGATAGTATAACCCTCTTTCTTAATATCTTGCACCTTAATATAAACCGGAATATAAGTAACAATTTGTTGGGAAGAGTAAGTATTATCCTCTACAGAGAGAAAAGCAATTTCTGCACTATAAGCCCCTGCAGAAGTATCCTCGGGGACATGTATATAGACAGGGATTTTTGTCTTCAGCCCAGGAAGAAAACTATACATTTCATCTGGCACGCTAATCCATGAACCAGCATCACCAGTCGCTTCCATCTTTCCATGCACAAGAGTCTTTGTATTCATCCCTAAGTTTAGAGAAGATACAATAGTGCTCCCCGGCACTGCAGCATCAATAGATATTTCTGGATCAGGGCTTCCATCGTTCACAGTAAACCCAGTAAAAGTACTACTAAAAGAAAGGAGAAAGACTGCAACAACCACAAACAGTAGCCCAATAAATATCTTTTTTTCATCCACCATCTTTTTTCTATTGAAGCGAAACAACGAATATAAACGTTTCGGTAAGGAAAGAATTAAATAAACGAGAATCCTTTTGGGTGCTATGTATGATATCTTGAAAAAAAGATTAGAAACACTGCCTAAGAATGCAATAATTCTCGTCATCATTCCTTCGCAGCTCTATCAGGAAGTGAACATAATTATCCTGAGATATTATCTTGATGCAACAAAAGAGAAAGGAATATATCTTAGCCTAAACAGACCATTAAATAATCTTCTGGAAAACCTGAAAGCAGCAAAGATAGAATCTTCCAGGCTGCATTTTATTGACACAGTCACAAAGAATGAGATTGACACGCCCAATAGCTATTTTCTCAAAACACAAAAAAGTATGACGAAGCTAAAACTTGCACTGCAGGCTTCACTCAAAATAAAAAAAAGTTCTTTCGTCATCTTGGATTCTTTAAACACCCTATTTCTGAACAACAAAAAAGAAAGCGCTATGAAATGTATAGAAAATCTTGTTCTCAAATGTCGAGCACAGCAGCTGCAGGGGATACTCTTAAGCACTGAACAGACTAACGAGGAGCATCTAGAAAAAATAGCCTCCCTTTGCGATCAAACAATAAACCTCATAGAATAGAAAATCAAACAAAAAGAAAAAAGCCCTGGTCAGAGACCCTATAAATAGTGAACAAGCACTTATCTTCTTTTCTTAGCTTTTTTCTTTGCAGCCATTGATGTCACCTCTTTAACAATACCATAGTAATACAAGTATTTAAATGTTATTATAGTGAAATCAAGCTGTAATGTCCGGAAATTATTTCGCCAACCATTAATAAGCCAGGAACTCTTTCCTGGTATGACTAAATTAAATCAAAAGAGGATCAAATGGTTGGTGGATCAAGTGGTAAAACATGGTGAAAGCCCTGCAAAAGTCGCTCCT
>JACRKH010000037.1 GCA_016235495.1 Candidatus Woesearchaeota archaeon | reverse complement strand
TCATAGTTTTAAACAATAAAATATTCTTTAAAAACTTTTACCAGAAAAAACAGAAAATCTTTCAGAAACTGCACTGCCCGCCGATACAGCCGCCAGAATGCTCCATATCCACTTGCATATGCCTCTTTCCTTTGCTCTCTTCACCAAGATACAGCACTTGCTCAGGCTTGCTTCCATAGCGGTAAATAGTAATGCCCTTGCACTTGCTCTTCCATGCAAGCATATATGCTCGCTTGACATCACCTATCGTTGCATTGTTTGGCAGATTAATCGTCTTAGAAACAGCATTGTCCACTCCTTCCTGAAAAGCAGCCTGCATTTTCACATGCCCTTCCAAAGGAATATCTAAAGAAGTCTTGAACAGCTCTTGCACAGAAGAAGGGACTTCTTTCAGTCCTTGTACTGTTCCTCGTTCAGCAATTTTCATCATAAGTTCTTTGCTGTAAAATCCTTTATATCGTGCCATATGCTCAAACTGAGTATGCACTTCAAAGAGCTGCGTTCCGCTCAAAACATTTCGCACATAAGAAACACCAAATAATGGCTCTATCCCAGAACTGCATCCCGCAATAATGCTGATACTTCCCGTCGGAGCAATACTAAGAACTGTAGCATTTCTTTTTTTTCTTTTCAGAGAGCTCTTCTTATAATTCCCAAACACACCTTTTTCTCTTCCTAATTTTTCAGAACTCAGCTCAGCATGCTTTCGTATGAAATGAATAATTTCTTTTGCAAGTGCCATAGCCTTATCAGAATCATATCGTACACCTAATGCAATCAGCATATCAGCCCAGCCCATGACACCCAAGCCAATTTTTCTGTTCTTCTCACAGATATTTTTTATTTCAGGAAGAGGATAAGCATTCAGAGTGATGAGATTATCTAAAAATCGCACGCCAAGCTCTGTACTCTTTGCTAACTTCGCCCACTGTACATGCCCATGCTCTACCATGTGCGACAGATTTATCGACCCTAAAACACAGGCCTCATTTGGAAGTAACAGAACTTCACCACAGGGATTCGTTGCCTCAATCTTTCCCAGCTTTTTCAGCGAATGCTTCTTATTTATCTCATCTAAAAACAACATCCCAGGATCGCCGCACTCCCATGCATGCCCGCAGAGAAAATCAAACACATCCCGCGCATTTATTTCCTGCACTCTATTTCCCTCATGATCTTTTAGCCAATAGTTCTTGTTATGAATAACTGCCCACATGAACGCACCAGTCACACCCACAGACACATTAAAATTACTGAGACTCCCTTTGCTTTTTTCACCAATAAAATGAAATATATCTGGGTGGTCAACACGAAGCACGCCCATCAGTGCAGCCCTTCGCACGCCTCCTTGCTTAATCACCTCAGCACCCTTGTCAAACACTTCCATGAAAGACACAGGCCCTGAAGCCCGATGATGCGTCGAAGAAACCATGCTTCCTTCATGCCGCAGTCCCGAGAAAGAATAGCCTACACCTCCTCCTGTCTGGAAAATAACTGCAGAATTTTTTACTGTTTCAAAAATACCTTCGATAGAATCAGGAACGGGAAGAACAAAGCAGGCAAACAATTGCCCCATTTTTGTCCCCGCATTAACTAAGCAGGGAGTATTCGGAAGAAAATCCAGCTCTTTCATCAAAGTAAAGAATTCCTTTTCCCACTTCGCCTTATCCTTTTTCTCTGCAGAAGCAACATGCTTTGCCACTCGAGAAAATAATTGTTCAGGTGTTTCAATAATCTTTCCTGAAGAATCTCTCCTCAAATATCTTTTTTGCAGCACAGTAATTGCATTCAAGGAGAGCTTCAAATCATCTTGCACACCAAAATAATTCTTTATTTCTCGAATATCTTCATGTTTATTTCTATAGAGTATGTATGCTTTTGCAGCATCATGCATATCATGGGTAACAAACACCTCTTCAACATAATCCTGAATATCTTCTACAGAAGGGATGACTTTTGTAAACTGCTTTCCTAATTTTCCTAAAACTTCTCGCATTAAAGAAAGGCTCTCATCTGGTCTTTGAACCTCTTGCAATGCTGCAGAGATGGCTAGACGAATCTTTTCCCTGTCAAACTTTGCTAACGCACCATTTCTTTTTCTTACTTGAGAAAGCACTGCCTCACCTCGTGAGAGAAAAGCCCTTAAGAATTTATATACCTTTCCTTACTTCTTCGCTGCAAAACTGCCAGCAACCAGCAAGGGGAACACAAGAGTCGCATCAGCATGCACCTTCACATGCGCTGCATCTGTTTTAATTTTCCCCCAAGTAATAGCCTCTTCTGGGTTCGCACCAGAATCACTGCCATCATACTCTTCAGCAGTATTAATGTACACCGCATAATCCAAACCTTCTCTGAAGATGTTTGCATTCAGAATAAAATGCTTTGCCACACCTGCGCCAAGGATAATTGCTCCAGTTTTTTCAGCTTGGAGAGCAAAATCAATAATCTTCTTGGAGTCTTCAGTCATATCAATCTGAAAATCACTATGCCTTTGCTTCATAAAATAAACCAAATCCCCAAAGGAGCCATCCATAAGTGCAGGGCAGAACACAGGAATCTCATTCTTGTATGCCCAGTAAAGAATGGACTCTTCACAATTTTTTTCCTTTGCAATTTCTTTCCCTAGTTCTCTGGTAATTTCAGTCACAGTCCAGATTTTCTTTTCCTTGTACAATCTGTCTAAGAAAGGATTGATAAACTTTTCAAAGTATAAATATCGATCATTTGGAATAAAAATATTCCCTGTGCGGTTGATTCCCTTTTCAAAGAGGCTTCTTCCACTTACTTCAAAGAGCCCCAAATGAAAACTTTTCAAACATTTAATAATATCTTCCTCAACACCCCCTGCTGTCGTGACTAATGCATGCACTTGTTTCTCTTTTACAAGATATGTAATGATATCTCTGATGCCAGAAGAAACCATATTGGAAGTATATCCTAAGAATATTGTTGCATTTTCCCTTTGCATGTTCTTCACAATATCAACAGCCTTTCCCAGATTGCTTGCTTGGAAGCCTGTGCTGTTATATGCCTGAAGAAACTTGGAAAGATCAAACTTCTGGTTAAAATCATAGCCTTTAATCTTAGGCAAATGAGCAACATCCGGAGTCGGAGCTACATCATAGGCCTTTTGATCCTTATAACTTCGAATAATCTTTGTAGCCATGCTCTTTTTGGGAGAGAATTCCTTTATAAAGCTTCCCAGAACCGAAAATCCTTCTGTTTTTTTGCAGAAAAGTTTATGAGAAGCAAATACACCTAGTAATACATGGAAACAATAAAACTTAAAGTAATAAAAATAGGAAATTCTTTAGGGATTATATTCCCCAAGGAGTTTGCAAAAGAACAAAATTTAAAGTCAGGTGTGGAAATAGTTGTTACCATAAAGAAAGATACCTAAGAAAATAGAAAAGGAAATCTTATAAAGCACTTCTCCACTTCCAAACACATGATAATCATTCGCTACAGAGAAATAGGATTAAAAGGCAAGAACAGAGTAGACTTCGAAAGACAATTGCAAAAAAACATCAAGGACTGCCTGAAGAAAAACAATATCCCCTTCGACCATGTACTGCGAATAAGAGGGAGACTGCTCATAGAAACAAATCAAGAATGTCCTCAGCTTACAAAGGTTTTCGGCATAGCATCATTTTCTTATGCAGAGGAATGCTCATTAGACCTAGAAACAATAAAAAAACAAGCACTGAAAAACTACAGCAAAGGCACATTCAGAATTACTTGTCAGCGTATGGAAACCTTTCCTCTCACATCCACAGAAACAGAACAAGCAGTAGGTGCATACATTGTCGAAAAAACGAATGCCAAAGTAAAACTCAAAGATCCAGACAAAAATATCCAGATAGAAATTTTCAACAAACAAGCATACATATTTTCAGAAAAAATCTCTGGACCAGGAGGACTGCCAATAGGCGCAGAAGCGCATGCAGTGCTCTATATGCAGGACAAGAACTCAGTAAAAGCAGGCCTCGCCATGATGAAGCGTGCGTGTTCACTAAACATCTACAACCCAGATAAGAAAGACTATGCAGGATTGAAGGAATACGAATATGGCTTTAGGATAAAAGAACTGAATGAAATCCCAAATAACACAGCCATCATTGTCTCAGACACTCTATCTACAATAAAAGAATATCCCTACTTTGTTCTGAGGCCTTTGATTGGGATTCTGTAGAAGATTTCAATGAATCTCACTGCATACACCTACGAGGGGGGGTTATAATATAAAGTTTAGTCTTCTAAATATTTGTCCAGATTAATGAACAGTTGTCCACAAAAGCTATACAAACCTTTATAAATGCCCATATTATTAGACAGTTGTGCTTAAAAATGGACATAATAGAATATTTCATAAACGAACCTGAAAAAGAATTTCATGTAAGGGAGTTGGCTAAACGAGTAAAAAAATCCCCAACAACAATATCAAAGTACCTAAAACAACTAGAGAAGGAGAATATACTCCTCTCAGAAAAAAAATTTAATCACCTCTTCTTTAAAGCAAATAATGAGTATCCCACTTTTAAGGACAGAAAACTTTTGTATAATTTGCAGAAAATAAGGTCTTCTGGATTAATAGAATATGTAAGTAAAATTTATAATCCAGAAGCAATTATTCTCTTTGGTTCTTTTGCAAAAGCTGAAGATATAGATAAAAGTGATATAGATTTACTAGTAATTACTCCCGTAAAAAAAGAAGCAAATTTAGAGAAATATGAAAAAAATGTAAATCATAAGATTCAGTTATTTTTAAATTCAAAGAAAGACATAGATGATATGAAGAACAAAAATCCAAAACTATTAAATAACTTTATCAATGGAATAAAAATCT
>JACRKH010000034.1 GCA_016235495.1 Candidatus Woesearchaeota archaeon | reverse complement strand
TGCTTTATCCTCTATTATTGATTCCTGTTGCTGTCATTGGTGCATCGAATATGGTTAATTTATTGGGCGGTTATAATGGGCTGGAGGCTGGCATTGGTGTTATTACTTTGTTGAATCTTACAGTATATTCTTATGTGCATGGCTCCGATGTTGCTGCATTGATAGGAGCAATCACTTGCGCTGCAGTACTCGCATTCTTGTTTTATAACTGGGTGCCTGCGAAGATTTTTCCTGGCGACTCTTTGACTTATTTGTTAGGGGGAGTTATTGCATTCATGGCGATACTTGGGAATATTGAGACTGCTGCTTTGCTCGTTTCTCTTCCTTTCTTTTTTGAGTTTGCTTTGAAGCTTCGAGGAAGATTGAAGAAACAAAGTTATGGTATGTATTCCAATGGAAAAGTGAAGTCTTTGTATGACAAGGTTTATTCTCTTCCTCATTTTTTTACTCTTCAGGGTAGGTTTACTGAGAAGCAGGTGGTTTTATTTGTGTATCTTATTCAGGTGCTTTTTTCTGCTTTGATTTGGCTGATTTAGGTTTTCTTTTACAATAATTCTTATAAAGTGATTTTTTATTTTCAAAACTATGAATAAGGATGATGTGTCTATTATGGTTGTTCCTCGAGCAAGCTTATTTTCTGGTGAAGCTTCGCAGGGGTTTATTCCTCATGCTGAACATGATTACCTTTCTGTGATTTTACAAAAACATGCATATATGAGAAGGGGTGATGCAGAGAGGAATCCTGCGTTCAAGCAGCCGATTCCCTATGCATTTATTATCAATCCGGGGATTAAAACTCTTTTTGCGTACCAACGGGCAAGTAAGAAGGAAGATGCGCATGAAGAGAGGCTGCATGGAAGATGGTCTCTTGGTGTTGGCGGGCATATTGATAATAGTGATGCACTGCTCCCGTTAGAATCCATTATGAAGCTGGGTGTGATTTGGGGAAAGGGAGATACTGCTTTGGTGAAGGGCTTGGCTCGTGAACTTCATGAAGAAGTTGATATTCAAGGTAATATTCTTTCAGTGAGGCTTTTAGGGTATATTAATGATGATTCTGATGAGGTGGGAAGGGTGCATTTAGGGTTGGTTTATGCCGTGAAGACAAATGCATTCATTGTTATGCATAGAGGTGGAGAAATTGTGAAGAGCGGTATGTACTCTCCTTTAGAAATAGAGAGTTTGTTTTCTGATACAAATTCTGTTGTTGAAAATTGGTCCAAGATTGCAGGTCCTCCTGTTCTCGATGCTATTTTTAGGAATAACCTGTTGTTTTGAAGATGGCTAGTACTGGTTGATTTCCTTCGTAGAATACTTGCATTGCTGTTAAGTTTGCTTGTCTTTGGTTGACATAGCCTATGTTGCAATCCTGTATGTATGCATCGACAATGATGTAAGGAACTGACCAGTTCTTTATGAGATCATCAACTTCAGAGTTGTTATATCTATAGGTTATTACTTTTCTTTCTGAATAATAGACGAGCGGGACGACTTGACTGCATGCCAGCAGGATGTCTCCAGGTTTTGTGTTGGCTTTGAGCCAGTCTCCTGCTGGTCTTTCTTGCGAGAAACTCGCTGCTTTATTCTTTATCATTGCATTTGCATAGGTTAATTGGGAATAACTGATACTGACTAAAAAGATGATTATGACTATAGCTCCTATTTGTTTTTTGTATTTCTCTGCTGCTTCTGCAACAAAATTTATTCCTCTTGCTGCGATAATGAACAAAGCAGGGAATGCAGGGAAGATATATCTGGGTTCATAATAAGCATTTGTCAGAACGAGATATATTCCGAAGAAGGCTATTGTTGCAACTGCCCACCAGAGTATGAAGAAATCTTTTCTTAATTTATCATCATTATTTTTTAGGACATGATCGAATCCTATGATTACATCAAGAAATGTAAATAAGCCAATAGCTGTTGCTACGATGAGCGGCCATCTCATGTAGTCTTGCAATGCTGTCCAAGAGACAAAAGTAAATGCAGAACTTAAAACTGTAAGAAGTCCATTTGCTGCAAGTTTCTGATCTAGTTCTGCTCCTGAGCTTAGAGAACCCTCAATAATGTGTGAGACTCTGGGATAAATCTGTCCGAAAAGTGAATAGTAATGTATGAAGACGAGAATCAAAATAACACTTAATCCCAGCATGCCCCACCAGAATTTTTTATTTTTCAAAAAGCGGAAGCGTTCTGTGGCTAAGAGGTAGATTAGGATGAAAAGGAAGAAAACTCCTACAGATTCATAGAGGAAGATACCATATGCTATGAGTGCTCCACAGGCTATCATGTACCATTTGCTTTTGTTGAGTACATATCCCTGCCAGAAGCAAAGCGCTGCGAGCGTGAAAAAGACCATTCCAAATATTTCTCCAGAGAATCTTGTTGTCCAGAAAAGGTGAATCCAGCTCACTGCAAGGATTGCTGCAGCAATGATTCCTATCTTTTTGTTGTACATTTCTTTTCCCAGTATGTAGGTAAGAAAAACTGCAGATGTGGAGACTGCAACTACAACTAATCTTTGGAAGATTTCATTTGCTCCAAACCAATAGAATACCCCAAAAATGAGAGACATGCCTCGTGCTCTCCATGGGGCTGCGACCTCTGGTGCACCAAAGCCGTAGTGCTTTGCAATGCTCATGTAGTCTGCTTCATCCCACCAGAGCGCTTGGTTGTATGTGTGAAAGAAGAAGTATAATCTTATGGCCAGCGCTGCAATAATAACCCCAAGAAATATTTGGTTTTCTCTCTCTTTCAAAAAGGCTTTAACTTTCTCCACAGCTTTGTAAAATAGTGAATAATATATAAAGATTGTTATGCTGTTTTTATAGCCCTGCTTTTTTTATTGCGTTGTTTATTTCTTTTTCCGCCCATCCTTTTCTTTGGAAGGCTTGGAAGATTTGCTCTTTATTGTAGCCTTTTGTTTTTAAGGTTTGAATGCTTTTCGTTATTGGGTCAAATGTTTTTTTGTGTTTTTGGTTTGTGTAGAGATAGAGACTTAGTAGAATAACTCCTATTATGATTATGACTATTATTACTGTTCCCCAAGGGAAGCTTGATGAGGAAGTGCAGTCTGCTGGGCATGAGGTTGTTGTTTCTGTATCCTCGCAGATGTTGTTTCCACATTCTGCAGCTGCTTTTCCTGGGAGGATAATTGTTTTGAAATCTTCGAGGTTTACTGGACTGGTACTGAGGTAATAATAATCCTGTGTTTCTCCTTGCTTTAGAGATAGTTCATATACAGCTTCATTTCCTGAAATACTCGTTGGTCTTGCTGCATAAAGAATGTTTGTCCATGCTGTGGGTGCTTCTTCATAGATTTTTGCAGAGCTTAAATCTTCATTTGCAGTGATTTGCTTGTGTATTAATGTATAGCTACTTTCTTCTCCATTGTAATTCTTTACTATTATTGTTCTTGATGTTCCTTTAACTGTGATTGCTGTTTGTTGGTCTAGAATATCTCCTAGATTCTGTGGGATATCTGTACTTTCTATTGTGAGATATTCATTCTTCGTATTTTTTTTGATTATTTCCCAAGGTGTTTGCTCTAGTATTTTTTTTACTTCTTTAAGCAGGGTTGCTTCATCTGTGAATCCTATCTGATCTTTGAGTTTGTTTAGATCTTCAAGTGTTTGCTTTACTGTTTGTCCTTTATCTAACATAGTTAAAATTTTGTTTTCTTCTGAAGAGGATGTTAAGAAATTGCTTAATCTTGTATTTGCTTCACTGATCAATTCTTGTGCATTTAATACTTCTACTGAGGATTTTATAGAAAATTCTTTTTCTGCACTTTCGTTTAGGAAGTTTATTGTGAGTGTATAGTCTCCTATAGCCTCTTCTGTGAGGTTTAATCTTTCTATTGCTATGTCTATTGCTGCTCCTTCAATAAGTTTCTTTCCATCAATGCTTGTGATGTTTGCTTCCCTGCTTTCTATGTCAAAAAAAGTTGAGGTCTGCTGCGCAACGCCATTGTAGGTGTACTCTAAGTTCAGAGCACTGAAGTTGAGATATCCTGCATTTGCACTAGTTATGTTTATTGGCACGATGCAGTTGTCTGTTTTACAAATGCCATTGAATGGTTCTGAGCCTACATAGTATTTTACAGCAGTGAGCATTGCATCTGGTGAAGTTTCCCAGAGTGTTGTGCTAATATTTCCCTGCAGCTGATTGTTATATACTCCTGGCTGTGCATAAATGTAGAAGTCGCTAAAGCCTGTTGTCTGGCAGATGCTATCCTGCATTGTAGGGCAGGTGAATGCTGTTTGTGTCGTGTCACTTGTATCAAGAGGAGTTTCGTAAAGTTTTGTTACTGGATTTGCTTGTTCCGTTGAGTAGATGCATGCTAAATAATTCCCTTCAATAGTATAATCTACATTTATGTCGCAGAATTTGTCTCCTGCTTCTGGAAGGTCGCAGGTATTTGAACCGCCTGTCCAGCCTATCTTTGGATTTCCTGATGGAACAGAGAGAAGGACAGCCTTTATGTTTCCTGCATTGCCTATTTTTGTGTAATCTGCAGTGATGCGCAGCTGTTTTGTTTTTGGAATGTTCATGAGCTCGCAGTAATAGGTTGTGTTGTCTTGAATATACCCTGTTCCTTCTTTGGATGTATCAAGGTCTTTTCCTGTTATCTTTGTGAGATTATATTGTGTAAAACTTCCTAAATATAACCAGTCTATTGTTCCTTCATTGCCTATGTCTATAGTTAATGCTGTCGGATATTCTCCATTGTTTTGTGATGCAAAGAGATTGAATTTTATCTTTGATACTTCTGCATATCTTGGAACTTTTACTCCTATTAATTTTGAGCCTGCATTTTCAAATTTTATTTTTTTCATTGCTTCTTCTGCTGTTGCAGTATTTTCCATCCCCAATGTTTCTTTGCTGTGGTTTGTTATTTCAAGAAGCTGTGTGAGAGTAAATGTTTGTGTTAGTTCATTTAGGGTAAAAGAAATGGGTGTGGATGGAGAAATATCATTGTTAAATGTGAGTGTGAGCATTCCTGTAATTGGTGACGCTACTGCAAAAGTGTCTGTGTCAAGGCTTAGACTTATTATGTCTTCAGGGTTTAGTATTGCGTAGCCTATGGAATTGAGATTCTGCAGGGCGAATATTATTGCTCCGCAGAGCAGGATGAGCACTATAATGTTTCTTTGCTTTTTTTGCATTTTTCCTCTTTTTTTTTATAAAGGCCTTGTCTATATAAAAAGGTTTTGATAAACCTTATAAACCCCTGCTCCTTTTTCCGAAACTATGGATGAGAAATATTCTATATGGTATTTCAAGCATTATAAGAAATTATTCTTTATCCCCTTACTGCTTGTTGTTCTTGCATTTTTAATGCTTGCATATAATTCTGCTACTACTGGTGATATTTTAGATAAAGATGTTTCTTTGAAAGGCGGGACTACTGCAACGATTTACAGCTCTCAAACTTTTCCTGATTTAGAAAGTCAATTGAAGGCAATATATCCCTCTGGTGATTTTACTGTTCGAGAATTGAAGGATTTCAGTACGAATAGCCCAATAGGTGTTTCTGTTGAGGTGAGCACTATTGATGCTGATACTCTGAAAAAAGCTTTGGAAGATATTACTCATTTAACCTTAGATGATAAAAATTATACTGTTGAATTCATTGGCGGGAGTCTTGGAGATAGTTTCTATAGACAGATGTTGTTTGCTTTGGTTTTAGCTTTCTTGTTTATGGGCTTGGTTGTTTATGTAAGCTTCAGGGTTCCTATCCCTTCTTTTATGGTTATCTTCTCTGCTTTTGGAGATATGCTTTGTACTTTGGCGGTGATGGATCTTATTGGTTTGAAACTTTCCACTTCGGGTATTGCAGCAGTTTTACTTTTGATGGGATACTCTGTTGATACTGATATTTTATTGACCACTAAACTCATTAAAAGAAGTGAAGGATCTATGTTTCAGAGATTATTAGATTCTGCAAAGACTGGGTTGACTATGACAGCAGCTGCTCTTGCTGCATTGGGTGTTGGCTATTTCTTTTCTACTTCTTATGTTTTGAAGGAAATGTTTTTGATTATTATTATTGGGCTATTGTTTGATGTCTTTATGACCTACGGAATGAATGCAGGCCTCCTTGTCTGGTACTTGCGTAGGAAGAAGGCACAATGAAGAAATTTATGAGCACTCGGGTCTGGATTCTTCTTGTTGCGCTTATTCTTGGCCTCATCGTTTTATCTCCGAATCCTTGGGCGCATGGGATTGAAATTGCAACTCTTGATTCTACGAGCGATGCTGCACAGCATGGTCTGGAAGTTGGTATGATTTTGAAGGAATTTAATGGTGTTTCTATCAACTCTGTCTCTGATCTTCCTCTTGCTTTGGAGAGTTTAGAGTATTCTTTGCAAAATATTACTGTAAAAACTTCTACTGAAGAAGTAACTTATCCTGTCACTAATTCTCTTGGTTTTATTGTTGATGATAACCTTACTATTCTCCAGAATTCTGTTGGTTTGACTGATAAGAGTGTTTTAGAATCTATTAATGGCCAAGTATTTAATGGGTCTGATGATTTCAAGAGTTATTATAATACCCTTATCCCTGTACAAACTTTTAAATTTGTTACCGATAGCGGCACTATTGCTTATGCATCAAGAGAAACTCCTGCAATTACTGTTACTGAGGCTAAAAAAACACATCTTCGTTTTGGTCTTGATTTTACTGGAGGAACACGAGTTCTTTTGAAGCCAGTAAGCAATGAGACTATTACTGATCAAGATATCAAGAATCTTATTGATGTTTTAAGCAATAGACTGAATGTCTATGGTCTTTCTGATATTAAAATTCGAAGTGCGAGTGACTGGGAAGGAAATAAGTATGTGCTTGTTGAACTTGCTGGAGTTACGCAGGATGAAGTAAAGAAACTTATTTCTCAACAGGGAAAGTTTGAGGCGAAGATTGGTGATGATGTTGCTTTTACCGGCGGCAAGGCTGATATTCCTTATGTCTGCAGGGATGATGGCTCTTGTTCCGGCATTAAGAGTTGTTCACAGCAGAGCGGTCAGTGGATTTGCACTTTTGATTTTGCGATTACTTTAGGGCAGGATGCTGCTGAGAGGCAGGCTGCACTTACTCAAGAATTATTGATTGTTCCTGGAACAAGCGGAAAGGGCGGGAATTATTTGAGCAAGCCTTTGGATCTTTATCTTGATGGGAAGTTAGTGAACAGTTTACAAATCTCTGAAGGATTGAAGGGAACACCAACAACAAGTATTTCTATTTCAGGTCCTGGCTATGGAAGTACACAGGATGCTGCGATTGAGGCTGCGACTACTGACATGAATCAGCTGCAAACGATTCTTATTACAGGATCACTGCCTTTTGATTTAGAAATTGTGAAACTTGATACAGTCTCTCCTGTCATAGGAAAGAGTTTCTTGCAAAATATTTTGTTTGTTGCTCTTCTTTCTGTTCTTGCTGTAGCTATTGTTATCTTTTTGCGTTACAGAAAGTTTAAGTTTGTGTTCCCTGTGATGTTTACCTTGGTTTGTGAACTCTTTTTAATCTTAGCATTTGCTGCCTTTATTGGGTGGAATCTTGATCTTGCTGGTCTTGCAGGCATCCTTGCTGCAATTGGAACTGGTGTTGATGATCAGATTGTTATTGTTGATGAGGCAATGAATCCTGGCGAGCAGCAGAGAAATTGGAAGGACAGGCTGAAGAGGGCATTCTTTATTATCTTCGCTGCGTATGCTGCAACTGTTGCTGCAATGATCCCTCTGTGGAATGCAGGAGCAGGTTTATTGCGAGGCTTTGCATTGACGACCATTGTAGGAGTTACTATTGGTGTGTTTTTGACGAGACCAGCATTTGCTTCTATTATTGAGAAGTTGGATAAAGATTAGAGAAGCTAAATTCTTTTAAAGTTATATTCTTATTTTTTTCTTATGTATAGGCATCCTAAAACTGCTGAGGGGGAGTATCCTCGTACTGTTCGAGAAGTATTGCATCATTCGATAGATATGCTTGCTCAACAGTTTCCTGAAAGAGTTGTTGCATATCATGCGAAGCCCGAGCATTTTCATCAGTTTTACTCTGCATCTGGCTATAGCTGGCCTGGTGCGGGGAGTGAAAAGGGCGGCAGTGCAGAGCATATTGCGTATGAGAGAGTTCTTTTTCTCCCGGAAAGAGCAGGAAGAGTGCAGGCTGTTTCAGTAGGTGATAGGCAGTATGATTTTAGTAATTCTATTTTGATTATGGATGATGGGGAACTTTCTGAGTATCGACCACAAAGAGAGTATTCTGTTCTCTTTCAGTTGGGAGTGAGCCCTGGATTTGCTGAAAGACTTTTGGGATATTATCATGAAAAAGTAAAAGCTGTTGAAACTTGGAATATTTCTTTTACTGTTGCTGTTGATCGACTTTTAGAAGATGGAACCAATCATTTTGGAAGTGTTCCTCTCTTTGCTTTTGATCCGAAAGAAACTAGTGATTTCTATGGGAAATTTTCTCTTAATCGTCATGGTGTTGTTATAGATAGTAGAGATTTAGAAGGGTTTAGTGGTGCATGGGATTGGTATTTAGGTGGCTCGCATGCACAGAGAACAAAAGTTTCTCGTTATGTTGCAGATCATTTACTTGGAGAAGAAGGAGAGGAGACTTTTCGTGACAAGAGATTTATTCATCCTCAGAGAAGAGTCTTGCAGGATCTTCAAGAGAGAGATGAGAAGAGGATATTAGAGTCCTTGCATTTCTAGTTGTTATCTTACTTTCCAAAGGTCTTTTATTTTTCTAGGAAATTTTTGTATGGAGAGCAATGCTAGTGGTGCTGCCCAGTTTGCTGAACGCTCTACAAAGTCCAGAATTGAATCTCCAGCAATAGGACGGATGAGTGCTGTTGCAAATGCCCAGAAGGTTGCCCAGATGAGGACTATTCTTATTGGTGCGAGTAAACAAATGAATGCAACTATGACATCCATGATTCCTATGATTGGCAGGAGTATTGCTGCTGTTTCTGGTGAGAAACCAACAACTGTTAGATATTGGATCCATGCCTGTTTTACTCCAATGGCAAGAATACCATGACCAATGAAAGTACCAAAGATTCCTATGCGTAGAATCCATTCAGGGATGCTTAATTTTTTCACGAGTTGGTTTAAGGTATTGCTATTTATATATGTTTCTTAAACTGTTTTTTTCTGAGATGGTTCTTCTGCTCTGTCTGAAATAACTTTGATTGTTTATTTATAAGACAAAAAATAGTTATGGCGAAAGAAGATTTTTAGTTCATTTACTTCGTTATATTTGGGATTAATTCAGGATAGAACCCGATAGTAAACTATTTAAATGAATTGTTATTTTCGAGGAATTATGGCTCAGGAAGAAGAACATTTTTATACCTCTGAATTTTTCCAATCAGGCGGCAGTGATCCATTTAGAGAGCATGTAGAGCAATATTTTGAGGGTCGACGAACAGTTCCTGTTTCAAGAACAAAGGGATATAACAATCTTGATGTTTCTTTTACTTTTTCTGATATGTTATTGCAACGATTTTTAGAGGGATATGGTTCAATAGGGAAAGCTTATGAAGTAGCATTAAAATATGGCTTTAGAGGATATAGTGCTGGTGGAAAAAATGGCATTTTTTTTTTAAGATCTGGTGATAGTGGGCTCATTAAAGCTGTTGATGGTTTAGCTATTGCACACGAAGATACTATTAGAGAGGATTTAGATTTACAAGAAAAAGGTCTTGATGCTCTTCGCAAAGTTAAGATTGTCTGGCACGAGCCTTCAGGAGAAAGAGTGGTTGGTGTTTATAATACTGGCAATGGCAGGATGTTTTTCCTTGATTTTGCTCAATACTAAGCTGCTTCTAAAATTTTTACTTCCATACCTTTTGGAAACTTATATTCCCGCAACCCATTAGATTGAGGTATAGGACTATTATGATTCATTGGTTTTAGCCTTGTCTCAAAAAAAACTACATTTACTCCTCCGACTAAACTGTTCCTGCAAATACCCCAAAAAATGTTTTATCTCAGCCATTCATTTAAATAAATATTTAATTTATTATATACTTTTTGATATTGAGGCTTTGTCTGAAATGCTTTGGATGGCCTTTATTCCATTTCAAATGACTCTGCGGCTCTGTAGAAAAGATAAGGATTCTTAAGCCGTAAGGCTTAAGAACCTTGTTTACACCTTAATATTGTCAATTTATCGAGGTGGTAAACATGGTGGATAACACAAACAAATTATTAAACATTTTGGATTTTTCTCAGATTTTGCTTGGGCGACTTCAAATTCCTTTGTATTCAAAACAGCATTCTGGTAAGACTTTTAATAACCATCAACT
>JACRKH010000035.1 GCA_016235495.1 Candidatus Woesearchaeota archaeon | reverse complement strand
TCTGGCGGTGGAGAAGGTTCCGGCGGGTCTTCTTCTAGCGGAGGCGGCGGTGGGGGAGGTAGCTCTGGCGGTGGCGGCGACGGTGGTGGAAGTGCTTCATCTGCACGAACACTCTTAGATGCTGCTACTGGCGATGCTGTTGCTGAGAATACGAGTCCAAGTGATCTCGCTGGAAATACTTCCGTAAGCAGTGGAGAAGACAGCAGTGCTTTGCCTGCTGTTACAGGAGCATCAATCTTTGACACAATTTCCCATTTTGGGAAGGGCAAGGCTCTTATAGTTATCTTGCTGCTCGCAATTTTGGCTTACTTTTTGTATAGGAAACTTAAGAAAGGTAAGAAAGTAGTAGTAGATACCAAGGCTGAAATTACTCCAACGACTTCAGAGCAAGTTTAATATTTTTATATTTTTTTCTTAATATTTTCTTTTAGTTTGTATATAATCTTTTGAATATCATTCATTTTTCTTTCGATATAGTCTTTTTCTATGAAAAAACCATCATAGGCTATTTTATTGCGAATTATTCTTAAGCCTTCTTCCATTTTGAAAATGACAGAGTTAAATAACCTTTCAGTTTATCCCCATTTATTATGTTTCTTTTAAGCTCTTCGCTGAGTTTATTAAAATTCTCCTCAAAAAATAGGTTTAATTTTCTTTTTAATGCCTTCTCATATTTCATTACGTCTATTCTCTTTTCTTTACACTGCAGGTATATATCAATGTCGCTCTCTTTTAGATCTTCTCCTTTGGAAGCGGAACCGAATAAGATTATGGCATCAGGCATGCATTTCTCATTTAGATATTCTAACAGCCCGGATTCTTTTAGTGCTTGGATTGTATTTAGTCTTTTGAGAAATTTAAAATAATCATTTTCTCTATTGGCATAGTACACAGGGTATTTGTGGATTCTATGTTCTTTCTTTACAATAAGCTTTTCTCTCTCTAATTCTTCTAAATAAATTTTAACTGATTTTGGAGCAAGATTTATTTTTCTACTCATTTCTCTTAGTTGAAATCCTATCCCAGAAGGCAGAGGATCATCAAAAAATAGCTCCAAAACTCTTCTTGTGTTATCTTTTTTTAACATTTGTGATAATATTATTACAACTGGTATATAAATATTGCGCTTTTGTGTTTGAGATTCTTCTTTCTCCGAAAAATTTATATAGCCTTTTATCTTCTGGAAGATAATCATTATACAAAGAGGTGTTTATATGAAATTTATTCAAGGTGTGCAAAGGTCTTTCGTTTTATTTATTTTTAGTTTGTTTTTATTGTCTAGTGCTGTTGAGGCGAGTAGTTTAGGAAATGGCTGGAGTTTTCTGATTACTGGGCATGCGGTTGATACTAGCACTTCTCCTCCTGCTTCTGATCGTACTGCTCCTTCTGAGGCTATTCCTTTGGGTGAATTTTATTCTTCTCCTTATGCTCAAACATATTCTGGGTATGCAGGGATGACTCCTGATTCTTCATTTTATTTCGTTGATAGGTTCTTTGATGTGTTTCAATCTTCTTCAAGTCTTCAGGCAGAAAAGCTCGGGGAAATGACAACAATGCTCATGCAAGGTAATTATGTTGATGCCGGTCGAGCAGCAGATGCATATGCGAGCGCAGCAGCAGGTTCAAGTTTCTCCAGCTCTGGTGATGCACAAGGTTTTGCTCAAGATGAATATGCTGTTTATACGCATTCACAATATGTTGATACTCTTAAACAAGAATTGGTAAAGGCTGTTGATAGTGGTGAGTTGACTGCAGATCAGGCTTCAGCGTCAGGAATTGATACTGTTCAATCCAGCGCTGCTGATGTGCAATCTGTTTTAGCAGATGCACGAGAAAGTTATGTTGAGGAACAGGCTGCTCAAGATGGTGTGACAAGGCTTGAAGAAAAAATTCTTTTAGAGGAATCTGAGAGTTCTCTTGGTCTTGATACTGCTGTTGATGAAAGTCTTCAGACTGATATTCCTGCAGCTGGTGTTGCGTTGGCACAGGCTGATGCCCAGATAAAGGAATTGCTTCAGTCTTCTGAAATGCCTGCTGAATCGAAGTTGGGATTGGAGAAGGCAAGCAGTGAGATCCAACTGCATCTTGATGCAGCACAGCAAGCAAAAGATCATGGATTGACTGGTGAAGCTTATGCTGAGTATTCAAGAGCACAGGATATGCTATTGAAGGTAGATGGTTATTCTCAAGATAGGGAAGGCCTCTTCTCTGGAGTTTATGATTCTGAGTTGCACGATTTTTCTGGAGAGATTGATAGTGATAGAGCGCAAAGGGAGGAAAGTTATAAAAATTGGAAGAATGAATTAGATTCAAGTAAAGATTCTTTGCAGACGAAATATCCTGCATATGGTGAAAGTATAAATTGGATTTATGGAGTTTCTGCAGATGGTGTTGATGCGACACAGAGAATAGATGGGGGGTATCAAGGACAATATAATACTCTTATTCAGGATGGGAAAACTGCTGATGAAGCTCAATTAGTTATGGAGCAGAGAACAGGACAGGAATATCAGCATGTGTATGGTGATCCTTACATTCCTCCAGGTTTTACATGGGTGGAGCTTAGCGGGGCTGTTGTTCCTACTGCTTCGGATACAAGTGATGCAGGTATTTATGTCCAAGGGTATGGTTATACTGATCCTGCAACTGGATATGATTATAGTTTCTCAGATTCTGGCTATACTTACACTACTCCTTTTGGTGATGATTATACTGCAGAGTTTACTGTTGAAAAGGATGCAAATGGGTTTCAGGATGGTTCAGAGGAGTATAGTTATGTCGATAAGACTCCAGCAGGTGATGTGAGATATGATTATACTGCAACGGGTTATTCTGTGACTGATGAGAATGGACAGGTTCAGACTTATTCTTATCCTGAAGGTGATTATAAAACTACTTCTGGAGATGGCGTCAAGATTGATACCTTTGGGTTTACTGTTGATCCTACGGATGGCGGTTCTGTGGTGTATCAGTACAATCCAGAATACAAGAATTATGTTTCTTCAGCTGGGACTGTGTATGTTCCTCCTCATGGAGCATCTGTGCATGAGCAAGGTGTTACTTATGCTGGTGATAAATCTACGTACAATTATGTCTCTGGTGATGGAGCGACATGGACTTATGCTGCAGATTCTGGGCAATGGAAATCTTCTGATGGGAAGACTTATGTTCCTCCTGTGACTTCTGTTGCACCGACTGGGCATGAGGGTCAGGGAAGGTATGTTTCTGATTCAGGAAAAGTGTGGAACTATGATACTGTTTCCGGGCAGTGGGCTGG
Source organism: Candidatus Woesearchaeota archaeon (assembly GCA_016235495.1). Lineage (GTDB taxonomy): Archaea > Nanobdellota > Nanobdellia > SCGC-AAA011-G17 > GW2011-AR17 > JAGVZZ01. Next base: position 18,062 of record JACRKH010000035.1, on the reverse strand, counting down.
GACAGATCCTACAGGACAGAGAGTGAGCTGGGGTTATGATTCTAAGTCAGGAACATGGACATCTGCTGAGGGAGCTGCGTATAATCCTGCAGTGAATTATTATACGAATACTTACAATGCAGGAAGCTCGTCTGGTCTTGCTGCTGTGGGAGCGAGTACGACTTACAATGGTGAAACTTATACTGTGACTGCAGATAAGGGATGGACTGATAGCAAAGGAAATGCTGTTGCTCCTCCTCCAGGCCAGCCTAGTTCTGTTGTTGGTGCTTCCGGTACTTCTTATGGCACTCAGGGTACATCTTATGGTGCGACTGGGACAAATAGATTTACTACTGCAAATGGCGTGACTTGGACAAGGGAAGCTAATGGCGCATGGTCTTCTTCTAATGGAGAGGGATATGTTGCTCCTACTGCCACTTATGGATATTCTGCTGGCGGGACTGGTACAAGTGGTGGGGATTATAGGTCTTCCTATTATAGTGTGAGTTATAGTCCTACTGCCTATGCAGCTGTTGGAACGAGTACAACTTACAATGGCCAAACTTATACAGTGACTTCAGATAAAGGATGGACTGATGCACAAGGAAATGCTGTTGCTCCACCTCCAGGTCAGGTTAGTTCAGGAGGCAGTGGTTATGCTGCTGGCGGCTCTTATGGCTATAGTTATGGCTGTGCTAATGGTGCTTGCGGCGGTGGAACTTATTATAGTCCAGGAACTTCTGTTCCTGCTGATGGTTCTGGTGGCTATGGGTCTAGTGCATATGGAAGCCCTGCGACCTATGGCGGCTATGGCTACTCTCCTAGTTATGGCACTTATGGTACTGGTAGCTCTGGCAGTTATTATGGCGGGAGTTATGGAACTGGTGGCTATGGTTCTACTGCTTATGGAAGCCCTGCGACCTATGGCGGCTACTCCAGCGGAGGTTACTCTACTGATGGTTCTAGCGGGACTAGTTACTCTGGCACCAGTTATTCTAGTGGGAGCTATTCCAGTGGCAGCTATTCTGGCGGTGATTCTTCTAGTGGCTCCTATTCTGGGTCTAGCAGTGGAAGCACTGGCGGTGACTCTGGCGGTAGTTCATCCAGCAGTTCTAGTGGAGGCTCTTCAGGAGGAGACTCTGGCGGCGGCGGTATGACTGGGTATAGTGTTTATGATATCCAGAAATACAGAAGCTTCCGCTTTTTTTAATTCTTTTTCGTTACTTTTTTATATTCTTAGTTCTTTTTCATTCTGATGAAGAGAAGTGTTATTCTTATGGGTGGGAAGACTTTTGTTCTTTCTTTACCTTCACAGTGGATTAAGAGATATCAAATCCGAAAGGGAGAAGAGCTTGATATTGAGGAGAGAGGAAGTGAACTGGTTGTACGACCAGATAGTAAGCTATTAGCTAAAGAGATAGAAGTTGATTTTTCTTCTTTGCACAAAATGCTTCACCGTGCTGTTGGTGCGCTGTACAAGGCTGGCTATACCAAAGTGAAAGTGCATTATAAGGATAAAGAGCAGCTGCAAATTATTGAGAAGACTTTAAAGAGAACTTTGATAGGCTTTGAAATTACTCAACAAGGGGAGAATTATGTTGTTATTGAATTGTTGTCTCGTCTTGTTTCTGAAGGCTTTGATGTCACCTTAAAAAGATTTTTTTATTCTTTAGAAAGTATGAACCAGGATTTGGCGCAGGCTTTAGCTGCGAAGAAAGAGAGAGAAGATTTATTGCGCAAGGTTATCGAGAAGGATGATCAGAATAACAGACTGGCTGATTTTTGCAGGAGAGTTATTAATACAGGTGAGACGCAGCATCTGGAGATGGTGAGTAATTTGTATTATATTACTGAGCAATTAGAGAGAATTGGGGATTTGTATAAGATGATGGCTGAACATGTTCTTCAATCTAAACTTCATTGCAGCGAAGAGAGTGTTGCATTCCTTCGGGATTTACATATGCTTTTTGTCCAGTATAGAACTTTGTTCTTTTCTTTTTCTTTAGAGGGTGTTGAAGAGTTTGGGAAATCGTTTTACAGCTTGAAAGAAAAAATAAAGGTTTTACAGCAGAAAGAGAATGCAGAGAGTTATTTTCTTTTTTATGAAGGAGTTTTATTAGAAACAATTTTTGATATGAATGGTGTTTTGCTTACAAGGAATGTTTAGTTATCTGTAGAAATGCTTCTTCGAGTTTTGTTTCTCCTAACTGTTTTAGTATTTTTTCTGTTCTTCTGTGAAAATATTCTGCAGTTTTTGGATCTTTCTTAGAAAAACTTCCTGTCTGGCAGAGGCTTGCATGCAAGGCAAAGAATTCTCTTCCTCTCGGCCTTGTTTTATCGATGAAATATTGTTTGAGCAGTTCTTCTCTGTTTTCTAAGCCTTCAAAATATGGTGCTCCTAAAAATGTTTCTATGTCGAGCCATATATTCCCGTAACAGGCTTTTTCTGGGTCGAGGATGATGCCTCCTTCGAGTACATTTGTGGGATAGAAATCTCCATGGATAAACATTCCTTCTTCAGGGTTTACTCGTCTGAAAAATTCTTGATATTCTCTTTGGAATAGTTGTGTGTCTGCCCGTTCAAATCTTTTGAGGAGTCTTCTTTTGAGTTCTTCTTTAGGGTTGTATGTTCTGGTCTGGGGAATAGTTTCTAGGTCATAGTCATGAAATATTTTTAATGATTCTAATGCTTTCTCTACTTCTTGTTCTCTTCTTTCTGGTTCTTTATTTAGAATTGCATCTAAATTCTCTGCTGCTTTTCTTTTTGTGATGAGAATTGTGTTTCCTTGTTTGCCTCTGAACAATGCTTGCGGTGTGACTGTTATTCTTTTTTGAGGGTCTTCTTTTTGCCTTATTTCTTCGAGCACATTGTATTCTGTTTGCAGACCTTCTTCTTCATTGCTTCTTTTTACCATGATTACCCTTTTTGTATTGGGATTTGTACTCAATGTGTACACTTCATTTCTGGATTCTCTAAAAGGATTCAGTTCTGTTTCTTCGATGATTCTTTCCCAAAGTCTATTCTTTTCTTCCGTTCTTTTGGGATTGTGATTCATCATCAGTGCTTGATATATGAGTAATTCTATTCTTCCTGCTCCTGTTCCATAGGTTTTGTGTATTCTTGGCCAGAGCACTTCATAGAGATATTTTTCATAGCATAATTGCTGGCAGCCTTCTGCAAATGCTATTTGTGTTCTGAGATCTCTTTTTCTTACTCTTGCTAAGGACTGCATCATAAAGAAAACAATGGGAGAAAAAATTTTGTCCGTTTCATCTTGTTTATACCTTTGGTATACTTCTAATTCATCTGCTATTACTTCTAAACCTTCGGCAATTCTGCCTTGATTCAGGAGTGTTCCTACTGAAAGAGTTCTTTCTAGGATATTAAAAGGAATATTTCTTTTCCATGATCTCAGGCTTGCTTTTTGGCTTTCATCTCTTTGCTGGTCGTTTCCAAAAAGAGTATAGAATGCACTTCTTTCTATGTTGAAAATAGCTTTTGGAAGGTTTGGTTCTCCTTTTCTTTTGAGCAGTGCCAATGCAAAGTAACTTACTGTTGTTCCTATGAGCGTGTCAGCAACAAAAGAAGTGTAATACCATTTGTCCATAAGGTCGTGCACTATTTGGTTTGCCATCTCTGGATTCTCTAAGGCGTATAAAGTAGTTCCTTTATTTTCCCAGAATGTATAGCTGAGGCCAATTGCAAGTGCTGTTCTGAAATTGTGTTCTAAGGCGTAGTCGTACTGTCTTTTTAGCCCCTGCATAAGAGGAAGAATTTATTTTAAGATATAAGTTTATAGCTTCTTTTTCTTCTCATTCGCAAATGTGCTGGGGATGTCTATAATATATTTCCCCTCTTCTAATTTGAATACCAATGGGTTGCCTTTGAAGATGTCAATAAGATCGAGTTCATATTTTCCTGGTCCTGTTGCTTTAATGCTTTCAAAGTCTAATATGACTGGCTGGTCATTATCAATATTCCCTACAATCTCTAAAATATCCTGCTCCATCTGTGTTTTCTCTTCCGTGCTGAGGTTTTGAGTAATTTGTTTTGCTTTCTCTATGTATTCATCTTTGACGAAGAAAAAGAATCTTCCTCCACATTCACAGCCACTAAGAAGTTCTTTACATCCTGCGGGATATAATTTTGCACAACGAACGCATTGATGGGGCATTATTTCCTCCCCAATAGGCCTCTTGTATGGGTGAGAAGCTCAATTTTATCAGGATTTCTTTTGATTTCTTTGATTATTGTTGCTGGACCTATAATTGTCAACCCTTCTCTGTCTCCGACAAGGAATTTTACCATTGCCTGCTTGATTTGGGTTCCTACTTTTTTTTCTGGAGTGGGATAGACTGTGCAGAGTTCGATGCCTTTGAATTCTTTGTTTACTTCTTCCATTGTTCTTTCAATGAGTGTTGTTTCTTCAGTTGGTTTGAGACGACCCTGCATAAGCACAATTTTATTTTTTTTGACAATGCCAAGAAGCTTTGCTATTCTCCTTTCTGAAGAAAGACTTTCTATTTCGTTGAATGGTATAAATTGCAGGGTTAACATATGCACCTCATCTTACTAATTTTGTTAATGTTTCGTAAAGCTCATCAATATTTGTTCCCAACTCGGCGGATATTCCGACAATAGGATACTGTGGGAATGCAGCTTCAATACTCTTGACGTTGGCTTTCTTTAAATCTGTTTTGTTTGCTGCGATAAGAACTGGGATGTTTCTTGCTGCTAAATTCCCTATTATGGTGATGTTTACCTGTGAGTATGGGTTTGTTGTGGAATCTAAGACAACAACCACGCAGTCCATGTTGTCCAGCCATTTTATTGCTTCGATAACTCCCTTTGTTGCTTCTTTTGCACGTTCTTTTGCAACTTTTTTGTTCATTTTATGCTTGAGAAATTCTTCATAGTCAATCTTTGTTGCAATACCTGGGGTGTCAATGAGATTAAAAGTAATTTCTTTTCCCTTTTTCTTGAGGTGAATATTCTCTTTCATCTGGATTTCACGTGTTTCGTGGGGTATTTCAGAAGCAGTGCCCATGACCACATCCTCTCCAAGCCAATCTCTGCATATTCTGTTTGCGAGGGTTGTTTTTCCTGCGTTTGGAGGGCCATAGAGACCAATTTTCATGTGTTTTCTTTTTCCAAACAGGCCTGGAATAATCTTGTTCAGAAGTGTTTTTAAGCGGTTCATCATCTCTTCAGCCTCAGGTAGGAGTTTAGGGCTGGGGATTTAAAAAGATTTCTGTGATTGAAAGAGGAGCTTTTCCGAAATAGTTATAAAGTTCTTTTACCCTTTTTCTTTTGTGAGTTTTTTTAAAAGGTTGGTTGGTGTTTTTGGAGCTTTTCTTATTTCTTTGGGTATAGGACTTCTTTTTGCAGTTGTGTTCTTTTCTCATTTTGCAGCGCAAGAGGCGAATCTGGATACGATATTCCAAGAAACTTTTACACAGATGCTTGCAGAAGATCCTCAAATAGTGCGTGCAGCATTAGAGGGTGATTCTCAGCTGGCTGGTTTTTTCCAGGCCTGCGATGCTGGCAGCATCCCTGCGGATCAGTGCGTGCTGGATGCGCAGAATCCGAAACTGAGCACTTATCTTTCTCAGGCTTCAGAGGGGTGGAAGAAACAGGTTGAGCCTCTTTTTCGTTATTTAGATCCTTTTACTGCAAAAGAACCTCTTTTGGTTATTCTTGGAGTATTCTTTTTTCTCCTTGGTGGCTTTCTTCTTTTCTTTAGTTTGGAATATGATACCTTTATTTTTGGCAGAAAAATTATTGGGAAATTAGGCTTTCATTTTCTTTTGGCTTTTCTTTTGGTTTACTTTTTACTGCACTTAGGAAGAGATAATTTAGTTTCTCTCTTTTCTTCACTTATGGCTGGTGCACCTGCTGTTTTGTATTCTTTTCTTTCTTATTTTTTGCTTGCTTTTATGTCTGCACTCTTTCAGTCCTTTTATTATCCCCTCTTGATATTAAGTATTCTTTTTCTTAGTTTATGGATTGGGTTCTGGGTGTATTCATGGATTAAGAAAAGGAAACAATTGTCTTAGACGCCGAGCATGTCACGAAGTTCTTCAGAGGGCTTCCATGCTGGTTCAAAGGTGACTTCTATTTCTACTTTTTCTACACCTTTTTCTTTAATTTTCTGTGTTAGTTCATCCACCATCTGCGGTCCATAAGGGCACATTGGAGAAGTAAAAGTTAATACTATCTTTACATATTCATCATCAAGCTCAATTCTGTAGATTAATCCCAAAGTCCAGACATCTACACCAAGCTCAGGATCTTCATAATGCTGTAATACATCAATAATTTGCTCTTCGGTGATCATTTTTTGATTATTCCTTCAAAGCCTTCACTTTCTATTTTTTTTGCGAGTTCTTTTCCCCCTTGCTGGATAATTTTTCCTTTGTATAAAATACTCACTTCATCTGGCGTAAGATATTCTAAGATTCTCTGGTAGTGTGTGATGAGGATGATTCCCATAGCTTTTTGTTTTCTTACTTTTTCTATTCCTTCTGCGACTATTTTTATGGAGTCTATATCTAATCCTGAATCTGTTTCATCTAAAAGTGCATATTTTGGCTCAAGCATTGCTAACTGAAGTATTTCTGCGCGTTTCTTTTCTCCTCCAGAAAATCCTGCATTGAGATATCTTTTGTTAAAGGAAGGATCCATTTTGAGTTCTGCCATTTTTTCTTTGAGCAGATTGTGAAAATCAATAATTGAGAGTTTCTTTTCTCTTTTGTTGTTCACTGCAGTTCTGAGGAAGTTGCTGATGGTTACGCCAGTAATCTCTGCTGGGTATTGGAAGGAAAGGAAGATACCTTCTTTTGCTCTGACATTTGCTTTTTCTTTGGTTATATCTTTTCCATCGAGCATTATTCTTCCTTTTGTGATTTTGTATTTTGGATGGCCCATGATGGCGTTTGCCAAGGTACTTTTTCCTGAACCATTTGGCCCCATTAATGCGTGCACTTTTCCAGGAAGGAAAGTTAAAGTCACTCCTTTAATAATTTCTGTTCCGTTCACTTCTACATGCAAGTCTATGATTTCTAGTTTCTTCATTGTTTTTCCTCAAGTGCTTTTGCGAGTGTTTTTAATGAGAGCAAAGCGCATTTCATTCGTACGAGACTAATGGGAATGCCTAACATAGCAAAAATGTCTTCTTTCTTTAAATCTTTTGCTTGACTCATTTTCATTCCTTCTAGTTTTTCTGTGAGCATAGAGATGGATGCCTGTGAGATTGCACAACCTTTTCCTGTAAATGCTGCTTTTGTAATAGTATTATTCTCTATTTTTAGGTATATGGTGATCTCGTCGCCGCAGAGAGGGTTTAACTCTCGGTGCTTGCAGCTGCAATTGTGCAGTTCTTCTTTGTTTCTGGGATATTTGTAATAGTCTAAAATATTTTCTTTGTAAATTTCCTGTTCTTCAGAAAGCGGCTGCTCATTGATTTCATATCTATCAATATGCCTTGCTTGTTCTTCTGTTCTTTCTTTCATTGGAATATTTCCTTCGTTTTTTTGATTGCTTTTATGAGTATGTCAATGTCTTTTTTTGTGTTGTAGAGGTGGAAAGATATTCTGTTTGTGCCGTCAATGTTTAATGCATGCATTAAAGGTATTGCACAGTGTTTTCCTCCTCTGATTGCGATGCCTTCTTGGTTGAGGATTTCGCCTATATCATGCGGGTGAATTCCATGAAGTGTGAATGAGATGACTGGACCTCTGTCTTTTGTGTCTTCTGGTCCAATTATGGTGAGACCATGTATTTGTTTTAATTGTTCTAATGCATATGTTGTAAGTTCTCTTGTATGTGCTTCAATGTTTCTCATTCCTATTTCTGTAAGGTAATTTGCTGCGGCTGCAAGGCCAATTGCCCCTGCAATGTTTGGTGTGCCTGCTTCGAACTTCCAAGGTGTTTCCTGCCATGAAGCATTCTCCAGCGTTACTTCCTGCACCATGCCTCCACCGTATTGGTATGGCTTTATCTTTTCCAAGAGTTTTCTTTTTCCATAGAGCACACCTATTCCTGTTGGTCCGAGCATTTTGTGTCCGGAGAAGACAAGGAAGTCACAGTCCAGGTCTTTTACATTGACTGGCATGTGCGGCACTGATTGTGCAGCATCAACAACAACTAAAGTATTATTCTTATGTGCAATTTCTCCTAATTCTTTTATTGGGTTTATTGTTCCCAATACATTGGACATGTGTGTGAGTGAAAGGATTTTTGTTTTTTTTGTAAACAATGTTTTTGCTTTTGTTAGATCTAATCTATAGTTTTTGACTGGGATAATTTTTATCATTAGTTTTCTTTTCTTTGCTATTTGCTGCCAAGGAACAAAGTTGCTGTGATGCTCCATTTCTGTAAGAAGAATTTCATCTCTTTCTTGCAGGTTTTCAGTGAGCACTTCAGCAAGGAAGTTCAGTCCTTCAGTAGTTCCTTTGGTAAAAATAATTTCATCTGCGTCTGCATGGATACATTCAGCGAGCGTTTCATGTGCGTTTTCGTATGCGATGCTTGCACGCATGGAGAGTTCATGCACTCCTCTGTGTACATTTGCATTGTCTTTCTCATAATAATTTGTAATTGCTTTGATAACTTGCTTTGGCTTCTGTGTGGTAGCACTGTTGTCTAAGTACACTAATGCTTTTCCGTGAATTGTTTGTGCGAGTATAGGGAAGTCTTTTTTGAGGTCTTTCATTTTATTCTTGGTGTCCTATTCTTTTATGTATTCTTTGTCTGAGTTCTACCTGGCTTCCCTCTGGAAATTCTTGTATGATTGGTTCTACGAATCCTGCAATGATTATTTTCTGTGCGCTTTCTTCGTCTATTCCTCTTGAAGTAAGATAAAATATCTTTTCTGGATCAATGTGTCCAATACTCGCTCCATGTGAGCATATCACTTCATCATTTTTTACCTCTAATATTGGCACTGCATCACAGCGTGCTTTCTCTCCTAAAATAAGGTTTTCTGATTTTTGATGTGCAATACATTTCTTATTTTCTTTGTTGATTTTTATTTTTCCTCTGTATATTGTTCTTGTGTTTTCATTCAATACAGATCTTGAGAACATTGCAGATTCTGTGTGCATTGCTTTGTGTATGCTTTCTGTATTTATATCAAATACTTCATTATTCTGCCCGATTGAGATTGTTTTCTTTTCCACTTTTGCTCCTGGGCAAATGAGCTGTGTTTGCATATGCAACTGAGAATATTTTCCTCCAAGGATTATATCTGTAAAATTAATCTTTGCATCACGATACACTTTTCCTCTCTTTACTGTGAACCCATAGGTGCCATTTGCATGATCTTGTACTGAATAAAATGATATATTTGCTCCATCTCTTGCATAAACTTGGATAGTTTTGCTTTTAAAAAATGCCTCTTTTTCTGTTGAACTTTTTTCTATGATTGTTGCAGTGGAGGTAGGTTCTGCGATGATGATTATGTTCTCTGCCTTTGCTTTTTTTGTCGTATTTGATGTGATTATGATTGGTGTTCTTGCAGTGAGATTTTCTGGAATGATAATTATTCTTGTGTCATTGAGAATGGTATAATGCAATGCAAGGTGTTTGTTTTCATTTGCTTTGATAAGTCCATCAAAATGTTCTTCTAAAATAAATGGATTTGTTTCCGATGCTTGAAGCACTTGCACTCCTTCAGGAGCAGTTATTTGTATTTTATCTTCTTCATTGACTTTTGCTATTACTTGGTTCAGGTCGAGTTCATTAAGCTGGAGCTGTATGCCTGGGCCATATTCTAGGAGCGGGGTTTCTAAACTCTTGAAAAGCTCCTTTGCTTTTTCTTTGTTTGTAATAAGTTGTTTTAAGAGTGTCATATTCCTTCCATCTCCAGTTCGATAAGTTTGTTGAGCTCCAGAGCGTATTCTAGAGGGAGTGCTTTTACTATTGGTTCTATGAACCCATTGACAATAAGCTGTACCGCTTGCTCTTCACTGAGACCGCGGCTCATTAAATAAAAAATTTCTTCTTCTCCAATTTTTCCTACTGTTGCTTCGTGTGAGACTTCTGCAGTATTGTTATTGACTTTCATGTAAGGGTATGTTTTTGAGACTGATTCATCGTCTATGATGAGTGCGTCACAGCGAACTGTTGCTTTTGCATCTTTTGCAGATTCTGTTATGTGCACAAGGCCTCTGTAGCTGGAGACACCTCCTGCTCTGCTGATGCTTTTTGCTTTGATGATAGAGCTTGTGTTTGGCGCGATATGAATTGCTTTTGCACCAGTATCTTGATCCTGGCCTGGGCCTGCGAATGCAATGCCTAAACTTTCGGATCTTGCTCCTTCACCGATGAGGACTGAAGAGGGATAGAGCATTGTACGAGCACTTCCTGTATTGCCGTTTACCCATTCGACTACTGCATTTTTATGAACTAGTGCTCTTTTTGTGTTGAGATTGAACACATTCTTGCTCCAGTTCTCGATAGAGGAGTAGCGCATTCTTGCATTTGGCAGCACATGCAATTCGACACAGCCTGCGTGCAGTGAATTTTCGCTGTAGCTTGGCGATGAGCAGTTATGTACTGCAACTCTGCTTACACAATAGGTTTCGTTTTTATCCACAGCGAAATTATAAACTATTTCATTTTCAACTTTTCGTGATTCAATACTTCTAATTGGAAAAAATGCAAAATCTTTTGTGATTCCAATCCTGCTTCCGCGTGCTTTTCCATTTAATTTTTGGGCTATAGGAACTCCAACCATTTTTCCATATGCAATCATATGATCTCCACTGATCCCTACAGTGTAACAAGGTGGTCTTTTTTCTTTGCTTCTATCTCTTTTATTTAGAAATGCTGGTATTTTTAATCTAAGAAGAATATCCCTTAGTTGTAAAGCCAATTTTGGAGAACTGGTACTATGTCTAAATACTTCTTTTAGTGCATTTGTCTTTGTGGATATTTTATTGAAGTAATTGCCATCACCATATAGATGCCCTTTAATGAGATGGCTTTGTTTTTTAGGATCTTCAAACATTAACCATTCTGGAATTTGTTTTGTCTTGGAATTATTTCCAAAAAATTTAAAAATTCTTACAAGCTCAACAGAACAGATGACAACATTTATTCCATGATTTTTTGGATGTTTTGTTTCAATTGCTTTTAGACCAAAAACTTGCTCTATTAATTCTTTGGTGTGATTAATGAGACTTCTTTCATGTTCACCAAAAGAGAAATTAACATAGTAGCCCCCAGAAATACTTCCTTCTGCAAGATATAACCCTGCAAGTTCAAAGAATTCTTTTGTTGATGGAATACTTTTTTTTACTTTGATAAATCCTTTCTTTTTTCCTGTCCATTTATCAATTTCAACTATCTTTTGATTTTGTGAAATGATTGTTTTGTTAATGGGAATTGCAAGGTAATCTCCTTTTTTAAAAAACTGGGGAATATTCCAACGTATCTTCCATTGTTTGTTACGCTCATTTTCATATTTCTTGTCAGCATATAAGAAAGGATGGTCATCTGTTACTTCAATGGGATACATAGGATCTCCCGTAAGAGTTATTTTTTTAATAATTCCTTTGTAAGGCTGAGCATATACTTTGGTAATTCTTTTATATGTTCCATCATCTGTGAGAACTCTTTCTCCTTTTTTTATTTCTTCAATAGGTTTAAAATCTGGGTTTGTTGTTACAAGATTCCCTTTGGTAAAACAACCTTCAATATAGTGCAGTTCTGCGCCTTCATCGACGATGATTAATGTATGCTCAAACTGCCCTCCTTTTTGTGCATTCATTCTGAAATATGCCTGCAGCGGGAGTTCAACTATTACTCCTTTTGGCACATAAATGAATGTCCCGCCGGACCAAACTGCTGCATGGAGCATGATAAACTTGTGATCGTGAATAGGAATGCAATTTGTCATGAAATATTTTTTTACCAGTTCAGGATATTTCTGTACTGCGACATCCATATTTTCAAAGATGACTCCTTTTTCTTGCAGTGCTTTCTGCAGGCTGTGGTACACTATTGAAGAATTGTGTACTACAAACCCATTTGCAATAAAATTATGATGTTTTTTAACTTCAATATCATAAACATGTTCTTTTCCAATATATTTTATACTTTCTATTCTTGAAAATCCTACTGTGTTGCTACAATATTTTCTTATTGTTGTTCCACTGAGACTATTATGCTTCCCAAATCCGCTTTTCCTAGATTCTAGGCGCTCTTTTTTGATTTTATGAACACATGGGATTTTTATTGTTCCCCCAGTTATTTGAAGTCTATGAGCTATTTTATTATTCTCTCCAGTAAAATTTGTTATATTTGCTGTATCCAAACCACAATATACACATAATTCTTTTATTTGTTCTAAGAGTTTCATATTTACGCTTGTTATAACTATATCTTTTTCTTTTTTTCTTACTGTTCCATCTGAATCAATATATCCAGCAATAAGTGCAATTTTTTCTTCTTTAGGGATAGAATATACCCATTGTGGCAGAGATTTTGTATGAGATGATCCTTCCCAGCCTTGTTTTTTAAAAAATAATGCTATTTTTGTTGAGTTTATTGTTTGTTTGAATTTATCTTCTGTTGTGATTTTATATCCAAAATGGCTTTCTATAATCTTTTTTATTTTTGTTCTAATTTCTGGAGCTCCTTCATATGCTGCAAAATTTACTCTCATTTTTTCAGAGTTTTTTGCTTTTGTAATGTATCCATCTCCTAGAAAAAAGCCAAATAACCACATTAATTCTAGATTAGATTTTTCAGGAAAATTAACTTTCTTATATTTATATTCTATAGGTAATTTATATCTTGCTCCAAATTGATTTTTACCTTTTCCATATTTTGTATAATTAATGGGCTGAAATTTAAATGAACTTCCAAAGTCTGGTAGATCCGTTGCGATTGCAATAATATCTTTTTCTTTGAGTTCATTAAGATATTTCCATTCTTTTTGATATCTTGCTCTTTTTCTTCCTTCTTTTCTTTTGTCTACCAGGGTTAAAAAAGGGTGATTATAGGTTGTTTTTATCTTTTTCCCTCTTATTTTTATTTCGAAAATAGGACGTACCCCTTTATCCATGACTCCATTGACTTTTGCTCTAATGATTTCATTTGTTTCCTCGTTAAGGGAAAATACAAAATCATTTTTCTTTAGGTCTTTAATTTTTACTCCTCCTTTTGGATTGGTATAGACTATTGCATCTTCGGTTAAGCAATCATACTGCGCTCCGACGCCGGCGAGTGCTTTCTTTTCTGCTTCCGGAATGCCAAGACGATCAAAAGTTTTTTTAATTTCTGGTGGAACATTGTCCCAGTTCTGTGTTTCTTTTGTATTTGGATCAACAAAGTAAACAATGTTATTCAGGTTCAATGAAGAGAGGTCTGGCCCCCATGTTGGTATTGCTGTTTCTTGAAATAACTTTAATCCTTTGAGGCGTTTTTCCAGCATCCATTCTGGTTCATTTTTTGTTTTAGAGATGACTCTTACTATTTCTTCATTGATGCCAGGCTTCGCTGTGAAACGAGCTTTATGCTCATCTGCATCATCATACATTGCACGGCTTATTGTTATGTCTTTTTTCATTTGTTTTTGATCTGAAGATTATGGCAGCCTGTCACTGGTGTTTCACATCCATTTGGGACAAGTGAAACCTGCTTGTGTATTTCGCAAATACTCCCTGAGAAGCGAATAACTTTGAGTATTCTTTGTGTTTCTCTTATGTAAGAGAGCTGGTCATTAATATGTTCAGCTGATTTTTGAATTTCGTTTTCGATAAATGGACTGAATGTGATTTGATGCCCTCTTTTTGTGCTTTTGTACTGACTAATTGTTGCAGAGTTGATCATGAGTATGTCTGCTATGTCTTTCTGTTTCATGCCACGCTCCTTAAGGTGGAGAGCAAAGTATCTTCTCAGCGTTGGCAGTATGTAAAAAGTTTCTATTTCTTGGGGATGGAGGAATTGCTTTTTAACCATAGTTAATTATGGAATTATTTGGCTTTATATAGCTTGTGGTGGCTTGTTTTATGTAAAAAAATGGGCTTTTTTGATGCTTTAAAACCCACAAATTATTTAAAGCTCTTAGAAAATCTAGTCTGGAATGGAAGGGAGCTTAGAGGAACGCAAGTCAAAAATTCTTCAATACCTGAAAAATAAACCTGTCGCTTTGATGTGGGTTGTTTTTGGATTGATTGCTGCATTTGGGTATTATATTCGGACGAGGAATCTTCGTTTCTTAATTGATGTCACCACGAATGATTATATGCCTTCTGATCCTGATGCTGTAGGATTTCTTCGTTATGTAAAATATATCCTTGCACATGGTCATCTTATGGATGTAGACTATATGAGGTATTTTCCTACTGGTTTTACTGGCTTGGATGAGTTTAGTCTCAATGCACATTTGATTGCAGATTTCTATAAAATTTATCATTTTTTTGTTCCTTCTGTGACTGTTGGCTATGCTGATATTATTTATCCTGCTTTTGCTTTTGTCATAGCATTAGTGTTCTTTTTCTTATTTGTGAAGAAAGTGTTTGACTGGAAGGTTGCTTTATTGTCCTCTGCATTCTTGACTGTTTTGCCTGCCTATCTCTATAGGACTATGTCCGGGGTTTCTGATAAAGAGGCTATGGCAATGATTTTCTTTTATCTTGCTTTGTATGCTTTTATTAGTTTTATACTTGAAAAAAAATTGTGGATGGGAGTTTTCTTTTCTGTGCTTGCTGGGGTTGCTACTGCTCTTCTTTGGTGGATTTGGGGGGGGTATATTTTTGTTACGGTGAGCACCAGTGTGTTTATTCTTATTCTTTCTTTGGTAGGAAGGTTACGATCTAGAGAAATGTGGCTGTATGTTCTTTATTTTTTCTCTGCTTATTTTGTGCTGCTCATTGGTTTTCCAGAAAGGGCAAATATATTAGGATTGTTGGCTGGTCCTACTACGGCTATATTTCTTTTTTCTTTTGTATTTGTTCTTGGGGATTATTTCTTATTTACTAGGGATATCTTTAAAGTGAAATCAAAAATTGGGAAGATTCCTCATGCACTTGTGACGCTTGCTTTTCTCTGTGGGATAGGCTTTATTTTTATCCTTGTTGCTTATGGATTTACTTTTATTCCTGATAGAATATTTAATCTTTATCAAACCCTCGTTCAACCATTTGCTGCAAATCGCTGGGCTTTAACCGTCGCAGAGTCCCATCAACCTTATTTTTTAGATTGGGTTGGACCATTTACTTGGAAGTTCTTGTTGATGGCTTTTGCAGGTTCTTTGTTTGTGGTGTATGGCCTTGTGAAACCTTTGGGCAAGAAGGGATATCCTTTGCTTGTTTCTTATGGTGTTTTAGTTTTGGCTGTTGCATTAAATAGGTATTCTTCATCTAGTACATTTAATGGTGAATCAAATATTTCTTTGTTTGTATATCTTGGTGCTTTGATTATAATCCCTCTTTATGTTTTGTATTATCTTTATACTTTGCATAGGAATGATAAAGAGTTTTATGTTCATTATATTCATAACTTACCCTTAGGTTATTTATTTGTCTCCGTCTTTTTTGTTTTCCTTCTTATTGGTGCAAGAAGCGCTGTTCGTTTATTATTTGTTTTCTCTCCAATTGTTGCAATTTTTGTTGCTTATTTTGTCTTTGCTTTGATAGATGAGCTTCGTGTACATGCTGATAAAAGAACAGTGTATGCTGTTTCTATACTGCTTGCTATTATTGTTCTTATTTTGCTGAATAGTTTTACGCAGTCTAGTCTTGCACAAGCTGAATCTACAGGCTCAAGCTATAGTCCGCAGTGGCAGTATGCCATGTCTTGGGTGCGAAATAATACTCCAGAAGATGCAGTCTTTGCACACTGGTGGGATTATGGTTATTTTGTGCAGACCGGCGGAGAACGGGCAACTATCAGTGATGGAGGGAATGCAGTCTCCTCTATAAATTATTTTGTAGGAAGGCATTTACTTACTGCTGCAAATGATACTGAGGCTTTGGAGTTCTTAGCTTCAAAGAATGTCACTCATGTTCTTGTGATAAGTGATGAGATAGGAAAGTACAGCGCTTTTTCTTCCATTGGTGCTGATGCGCATTATGATAGATTCTCATGGATAAGCGCTTTTACTCTTGATCAGGCTCAATCACAGCAAACTGAGAATCTGACTACTATGACTTATACTGGCGGGGTGGCTTTGGATGATGACTTTGTTTATCAAGGCCAGCTTTTCCCTGCACGACAAACAGGGATTATTGGGTTTACTGTTCCTTTTGATACCATTGGAAATGCGACAGTTACTGGTGTAGAGCAGCCTACTGTATATCTTGCATATAACGGGCAGGGGTACAAAGTTCCTTTGCGATGTCTTTTCTATAATGGAAAGGAAGTGGTCTTTGATAATGGTTCGGAAGCACTAGAGGGCTGTCTCCAAATTATTCCTGTGATACAAGGAGGGCAAGTTTCTAGTGTTGGCGCTGCAATGTATCTTTCCCATGACGTGTGGAATACTTGGTTTACAAAGTATTATCTTTTTAGCAAGACTTCTCCAGAGTTTACTTTGGTGTATAGTGATGAGCAGAGTGTTCCTTTGTCTATATATAATGGAAGAATTATTGGACCCATTAAAATATGGGAAGTGGCTTATCCTTCTAATTTGAGTATTCCAGCAGAATATTATGAAAATACTGTACCTGAAGGGGTCAATACTGTTGATCCTAGTTTTGGTATGGGTTAGAAGATTTATTTTATGAGCGCATCTGGATCACGAGTTACATTGTTTGTAATCATTTCTCCGATGAGACCAATAGAAATAAATTGCATACCCATGATGGAAAGCAAGATTGCTAACATTAAAAGAGGCCTTGAACCAATGCCTTGTCCTAGGATCCAGAGAACTCCTAGATAGAGATCTAAAATGAAACCTAATGCACCTGTAATGATTCCAATAGCTCCAAATGCATGCAAGGGTCTGTTTTTGTAGCCTACTAAATATTTTATTGTGATAAGATCCATTACTCCTCTTAAGATTCTGCTTGAGCCATATTTTGTGACTCCAAATCTTCTGGGATAATTTGAGACTACCACTTCTGTATACTTGTAGCCCATGTTTCCGACTTGTACTGGGATATATCTGTGCATGTCTCCATAGAGAAAGAGCTCCTTTGCGACGTGAGATTTATATGCTTTGAATGGGCAGTTGTAATCGTGCACATTTACTTTGGTGAGCATGTGTGTTAGGCCATTGAAGAAGAGTGATGGTAATCTTTTGAGTTTGTCTCCTTTCTCTACATGTTTATTTTTTTTCCAGCCATTGACAAAATCATAACCCTCATTTATTTTGGTTACTAAAAGAGGAATTTCTTTGGGATCGTCTTGGAGATCGCTGTCCATAGTTATAATAATATCTTTACTTGCTTTTTGAAAACCTACATACAATGCTGTTGCTTTTCCCATATTCTTTTTGAGTGTGAAAACTTTGATGTATTTTTCTTTTTTTAGTTGAATGAGAATTTGCGGGGTTTTGTCTTTACTTCCATCATCTACAAAAATAATTTCAAAATCTTTTGTTATTGCTGAAACAACGGGAAGTGTTGCATTGAGTAAAGGAAAAATATTCTCTTCTTCATTGTATACTGGAAAAACTATCGATATTGAAGGCATGAGTTTTGTTTTGTGGCTTTCATTTTTAATACTTTTGTTATTTCCCTTCTCTTTTTGTTCCTGTTTGCTGGTAAAAATAGGGTTTTGGTTCTCCATAATATTTATAATTGGAGATTTTGCATTTATGAGTATGAAATTTGTGCTTTTATTCTCTCTTCTCATCTCTTTTTTTGTCGTCTGGAAACTCACTCCTTGGTTTATTTCTTATTTAACCCAGATAGGGATGGTGGTGAAGGATCAGCATAAGGAAGGAAAGCCTCTCATTCCTATTTCTGGCGGCTTGCCTGTTTTATTGGGGATATTTTTTGGGATTATGTTTGTTATCTTTGTACAGACTTTTTATTATCATAGTACTGAGAGGCTGATTGATCTTCTAGCTTTTATGACTTCTTTATTTGCAATCACTCTCGTTGGATTTTTTGATGATTTGCTTGTA
>JACRKH010000031.1 GCA_016235495.1 Candidatus Woesearchaeota archaeon | reverse complement strand
TTATACATAGACAAAAATAATAGAAAAGGAAAAAACTTTCATTGCATACAATGCAACTTTCAATCGGATGCGGATATCAATGCAAGTAAAAACATCTCTCAAAGAGGAGCAAAAATTTTCTTTGAGCAGGCTGATGTAAACTAGCCATATATCCCAAGTGATGAAGGCAAAGTGCTAGAGTTTAGGGGTAATGAATATACTTGAGGTATAATCCATGTAGTCCTGTTGTAAAGTAAACAACGACAAATGATGGAATGGCTTAAAGCAAAGATTCAGGTTTACAAGGATTACGCTGCTTTTCTTGGAACTGCTCCGCGTTTTTTAAGATCGTAGAGCAATGCTTCACTTGCACGCACTGCTTGCGCTTGTTCTTCTATTAATGGGCGCATTCTTGCTTCAAGATTGAGTATTGCATCTCCTCGCTGTGCACGCTGGTTCAAAAGCTGTTCTGCCTGTCTGCCTAAGCCTTGGAGTGCAGTAATATTTTCTCGAATAGATCTATTTTCTATCTTCAGCTGTGATATCTCTCTTAATAGGGGTTCCTTGTTTAGTCTCTGTAGAGATAGCTCTAAAAGTTCTTTTGAATTTCGTGCGAATGCCAACTGACGCTTTGCAATTTCCTGCATTACAAAAAGGTCTCTTTCAGCCAAGCCATCAAAGGCCATAACTTCCTCTGTGAAGGGTTTTATCTTTTCAGCAATATTTATTGCTGTTTCCGCATAGGGATCTTTTTGCCCATATTTTCCAATAAGCTCTACCCTTTGCAGAGATTGCCTTTGTAGATTCTCTTGATTTTGAATAATATCTTTCATACTTTTTACTGTCTGCCCTTCTGCAACAGCATCTTTTTTCATGTTTCCCAGCAACACTCTTGCTCTTTCCGCGAGCCTGTTCAGGAGAAGCACTTGCGCGTTCAGCATAGTATGAAATTGTGTTTTTTTCTCTGAAGAGAAATCTTGTGTGTTTGCTGCTTCTGTAAGAAGTTTGTCTGCAGTACTATTTAGCTCTGCAGTTTTATTTTCGTCTTCTTTACTCTCTGCAATGTCTCTTTGTTCAGCTCCTAGTCTGTCTTTTTCATCTTGTGTACGATTCATAGAGCTTCCTAAG
Source organism: Candidatus Woesearchaeota archaeon (assembly GCA_016235495.1). Taxonomy (GTDB): domain Archaea; phylum Nanobdellota; class Nanobdellia; order SCGC-AAA011-G17; family GW2011-AR17; genus JAGVZZ01. The sequence goes on along the minus strand of JACRKH010000031.1, from coordinate 4,781 downwards.
AGTGAACTTGTTTCTGATGCAAGAGCGCCTGCCTTTTTTGCCCCCCAGCCTAATAGACGAAATAGGGGAGAAAAAATAAGTTTCCAGAGGATGAAGAGAGCAACAATAATGAGGAAAATCAAAATATACGTGAACGCTGCTCCGCTGAGAAATGCTAGTGCCATCACAATATTTAAATAAAACAAACTTATTAATGTTTCTATGCACTACAAAAAACTTGCAGAGCTTTATGATACTCTTGAAAAGCGATCAAAGAAGCTTGAGAAGACCTTTTTTATATCCCAGTTTCTTTTGGAGTGCAATAAAGAAGATCTCAAAGATGTGCTGTATCTTCTTCAGGGAAGAGTGTTTCCTCAGTGGGATGAAAGAAAATTAGGAATGGGTTCTAAGCTACTTGTGAAGGCTATTGCAGTTTCTAGCGGGAACAGCAGTGAACAGGTGGAAGAGCAGTGGAAAAAGTTAGGTGATCTTGGCCTTGCCGCAGAAAAGTTTCTTGCAAAAAAGAAACAACATACTCTTGTCCAGCATTCTCTGACGATTCAAAAAGTTGTGGAGAATATTCAGAAGCTCGCAGTAATGGAAGGAGAGGGGACTGTACAGAAGAAAGTGGGGATGATTGCTGAATTACTAGGCTCTGCAGATGGACTTGAGGCGCGATATGTTGTGCGCACTGTTGCTGAAGAATTGCGTACTGGTGTAGGAGATGCTGTGCTGCGTGATGCATTAGTCTGGGCTTTTTTTCCAAAAATATTAGGTATATTTTACCCCTGTGCAAAATGCCATGCTGTGAATCCCCATGTTTCTCACTGTTTAGTCTGCGGGGAAAAAATGGAGAACAAATTTTCTCCTGAGAAAAATCATAAGGGTTTTGTTGCTCCGAAGAGCGAGGCTGAAGCGAGAGAGTTGTATAATAAGGATCTTGCTGCAGTACAGCATGCGTTCAATGTGAGCAATGACTGGGGTGTGCTTGCTGAATTATTGCAAGAGAAAGGTGTGAAGGGTTTGGAGCATGCTTTACTTGTGGTGGGAAAGCCTGTGAAGGCGATGCTGTATCCGAAAGTGAAAGATATTGCTGAGGGCTTTGAGGTTGTGGGAAAGCCTGCAATGATTGAGCCGAAACTGGATGGCTTTCGAGCGCAGATTCATAGAAATAAAGAGAGTGTGAAGATATTTACGAGAAGTTTAGAAGATGTGACTGCGCAGTTTCCTGATATTGTGAAATCTGTGAAGGCTCATGTACGTTCAAAGGATGTTATTCTTGATAGTGAAATTACTGGTATCGACCCCAGAACAAAGCATGTGCTTCCCTTTCAACATATTTCTCAGAGAATTAAAAGAAAGTATGATATTGAACAGTTGGTAAAAACTTTGCCTGTGGTGGTGAATATTTTTGATGTGATTGAATTGAATGGGGAGACTATGCTGGATGTTCCCTTTGAAGAAAGAAGAAAAAAATTGAAAGCTGTGGTGAAAGATGAGAAGCATAGCATTGAAGTTATTGAACAATTGATTACAAGCGACCTTGCAAAGGCTGAAAAATATTATCATGAGTGTCTTGCAAAAGGGCATGAAGGGATTATGATGAAGAGCATCCAAGGGATTTACAAGCCTGGAAAAAGAGTTGGGCAGGGTGTGAAAGTGAAACCTGTGATGGAATCTTTGGATCTTGTTATTGTTGCTGCAGAGTGGGGTGAAGGAAAGCGAGCTACATGGCTGAGCAGTTATACTGTTGCATGCAGAGATAAAAATCATTTGAAAGAATTAGGAAAAGTAAGTACTGGTTTAAAAGAAAAAAGTGAAGAAGGAACTTCATTTGAAGAACTTACGAAAGAATTGAAAAAAAATATTATTCAAGAAAAAGGAAGAGAGGTTCTTGTGAAGCCGAAAATTGTTGTTGAGGTAATTTTTGAAGAGATACAAAAGTCTCCGAGCAATTCATCAGGCTATGCACTGCGCTTCCCTAGGATTTTGCGATTGCGCGAGGACAAAGGTGTGCATGATATAAGCACATTGCAAGAGGTTCATAAACATTATGAGCAGCAAAAATGATTGTTTTCGTCAAAAGTTTGAGTGAATGATTATAAATAAAAATAAAATTGACAGATAAGTTTAAATAGAAGTTTGGATTCTTGTTGTTCATTCCAAGTGGCTAACTCTAAGAGCTACTGGAGAATAAAAAAAGAGGGGATCTTATCCCTTGGAGGATGCCACGATGATTGTAAAGGAAGAATTTTTAAGTCAATTGAGACAGCTTTTTAGTCTTAATCTTTATGAAGTTAGAATTTGGACCGCTTTGTTGTCCAGAGGAATTTCTACTGCTGGAGAATTATCAGAAATTGGTGATGTTCCACGAAGCAGAACCTATGATGTTCTTGAAAGTTTAGAAAAAAAAGGCTTCATTGTTATGAAATTAGGAAAACCTTTGAACTATGTTGCTGTTGAACCGCAGGAAGTTGTTGAGCGAGCAAAAAAATTAGTGAACAGAGATGCAAAGGATCAAGTAAAGAGGCTTGAGAACTTAAAGGGTGGTGAACTTTTATCTGAATTAGATTCATTGTTCAAACAGGGGATTGAATTTGTTGAACCTTCTGATCTTTCCGGTGCATTGCGCGGCAGACATAATGTGTACACGCATATGGAGTCTATAATTAAAAATGCAAAGAAGAGTGTGTATATCATGACTTCTTCCAAAGGTCTTGTACGAAAGGCTGATGCTCTCAAAGCAACACTTCAGGCTCTTGCAAAGAAGGGTGTTGATATCAGGATTGCTGCGCCTATTGACAAGGAGAGTGCAGAGGTTGCAAAGGAATTAGGAGAGTTTGCAAAAGTGCGTGCTGTAGAGAAATTGGATGCACGATTCTGTATTGTGGATGATACCGAACTGGTGTTTATGGTTATGGATGACAAGGATGTGCACCCTACTTATGATGTAGGCATCTGGGTGAACACGCCATACTTTGCAAGCGCTATGAGCAGTATGTATAACATGGCATGGAAGAATATGAAAGATGCTAGTATTGCTGTGAAAGGGCTTTAACTTTTCTTTTTTAAAATTTTCTTCTTAACAATCTTCAGGGCATTTTCCTGATTTCTTCTCTATATTATCACAGACGCCATCGCCACAGTTTCCAGAACTGCTTGAACTCGTAGAACTATGTATATCTGTGTAGAATAATTGGTTTGACTCAGAGCCATATTCATTCACCCAGATATTGTAGACTTCGTTTAAACCCACCCATTTGATTCTTCCTGCATTTGTATCTTGTTTATAGGATTCTATTTTTTCTTTGAATGCACTTATACTTGCAGCATCGAAGTCTTTTTTGCTGGTGAATATTCCTATGGTGTAGATCTTTCCTGGGGTAAGTTTTCCTTCTTTTTGTAATTGTAATAACTCATCCAGACCATCCCAGTTATTTTCATATCTTCCTATCTCTGGCAGGGGAGCATTTTCATCATTGACTGAGGGATGTTCATCGTTCTTTGGCCTCCAGATGCCAGACACCCATAAGTCTTCTTCATTTTTGTGGCTGCTTGTCCCCCCACCCCAAATAATATCTGCTTTCCATGAGTATGATGGATATTGTTTTCCTTTTAATTCATTTCTAAAATATTCTATTTTTGCATCTTGCGGGGGAGATTCTATAAAACCACTGGCAATGTTTGAAGGTGTTACTCCGAGCTGCTGTATTAAGTAGGCGACGTCTGCATAGTTGTATGTTGATTCATGCGCGTGCGGATCTATCTCAAAATTCAAATCCTCTTTCATGTATTTTATCGCATTCTTTCCATTTGTTGATGCTGTTCCCTTGTCATATATTTTTGCTGCAAGGAGAAAGTTCCAGTCTGATCCAAAGTTATATTTTACTTTTTCTTTTGCAAGCATGTCTGCGAAATTTATCAGTCCATCACGATCCTGCCAGAAAATATCTTCATTAGAAAAATAATCTGGGTTCCCTGGCGGCTGTTCAATATGGGTAACTATGGAAACATAAATAGGAGGGAAGCTTTCTTTTTCATGTGTGTTTTTTGTTGTTTCTATAGAGCATGCGGTGAGTAAAATTAATGTGAAAAATAGAATCAGCAACTTTTTCATAGGGACTAAGAAGAAAGTGTTTCTTATAAAGCTTTTCCAATCAAAGGGCGGAGCACAAAGTAGGGATATTCTTTTATTGTAGATAGAGTGTCTGAGACAATTACCTTCATTTATGGAATATAAAGATATTTCTCTTTTAGCTCATTTATTATGCTTCTCATCTCTTCAGAATATTCCTTCACTTCTTCCACAGAAATATTTTCTCCATAATAGTTGATAGCATTCCTTTTCTTTCTAAATCTATCAAATTTTAAAGAAATCTCATTCTCTCCTTTTTCTCTAAGATAAAAAGTAAAAGCCTCATGTGAATAAACTTTATATCCATCCCTCAGAACCATTGCTTCTAATAGGCTTCTTAAAACATCATAATAGTTGCTCATTATTTTTCTTGCAGAATATTCATCAATCTTAGTCTTTTCTAAAAATATCTAGTTCAGCAGTTTTTATGAGTGATTTGAACAATTCAGGATCAAACTCTGATTTCCTAAGCTCTTTCCTTTTTATGAAATCATTGAATTTCATCTAAACAACTCCCAATACCCACAGATTTTTATTCCATTGATAAAGTTATTTAATAGTTTTGGATTTTTGTTCTTCATATCATCTATGTCTTTCTTTGAATTTAAAAATAACTGAATCTTATGATTTACATTTTTTTCATATTTCTCTAAATTTGCTTCTTTTT
>JACRKH010000032.1 GCA_016235495.1 Candidatus Woesearchaeota archaeon | reverse complement strand
CTAATAATCCCAAAAATTATTTTTATCCTCTGAAAAATATCTCTGCATAGAAATTTTTTTTACAAAACAACTTCTATTTATAAGCAGTAGAGCAATTTTAAGGCTCCTAATGGGCTTTTATTGAAGTTTTCTACAGAGCCCTTCCCGAAGAAGCACAAAGACCAAAAGAAAAACTCCAACAGTAACAGCGCTATCAGCAATATTAAAAATAGGAAAAGCCCCCGCAGAAATAAAATCTCGCACATGCCCTAAGAAAATTCTATCTAGAAGATTTCCTAACAAACCGCCTGCAATCAGGCTCAGAGAAAAGGGATGCGCTTTAAACTGCGAAAAAATAAATATTAAAGCAAACAGAGAAATAAGAATCAACACAAAGTTATACCCTTGAAACAAACTAAATGCAGCGCCGGTATTCTCAGCATACTGCAAAGAGAACAAAGAAAAGAGAGGCAAAGAAATATCTTGCATGAAAAATTTGCTTAGCTGGTCAAACAACAGCACAAAAACTATAAGCAAAAAATATTTTTTCATTTTATCGATACAGCATCATAAAAGCTTTGAGTTCATCATAGAGTTTATGCGCCTCATGGTATAAATCTTCTTCTTGTTGCTTCAGCCTGTCACGAATAAGAATTTCATAGACTCGTGCAATTTGATCACCCATAAACTTATCCTTCCATACAGAAATATCTTTAAGGATATATGCGCTGCTTCGAAACTCCAAAGTTCCTTTCTGTCTTTTCACCTTTGCACCAGTATCCAGAGCAACTTCAACCTCATTGATTTCCGCTCCCAGAGCAAGAGTAATAACAAATGTAGAATATTTATCGGCCTCTTTTCTTCCCTCCCACAATAATTCTAAACGCTGAAAACCACCCTTGCCAGCAATGACTTTGTACTCCAGCTCTTTCCATTTATAGTTCATATGCGTAAACCACTGATTCAGTTCAACATACAAATCTTCTAGGTTATAGGTTCCTTTTGCTTTGATCTTATACCCCTCAGCAATGATAGAAACCTTAGGCTCCACCTTAATGAACTGAGAAACTCCCTTCATAAAAAAAGAATAGCCTCTATGCTTAATAAACTTTTTTGTAACTTTGAAACCTGTCATTTTTTAGGCGTAACAGAACGCAAAGCTTATAAGGGAAGAAGCTCCTTAAGACAATGAAAATGGTATTTTTTTCACGAAGCGAACCAGGATTGGAGAAACAGCTTACTCCAGAAGAGATGGAGCAGCAAAAGTTGAATGCAATACAACATTCTCCGCAGTGGCAGGAGCATGCGAGACTTCACAAGCAGGCAGGCTGGGGTGTAGCAAAGTTGCATATTGCAGAAGAGCCTATTCTTCAGAATGCAGCAAACCAAGAACTCGTGCAATATGTGCAGAGTCCAAAAGACACAGGCAGTTATGGAGCTTCTCTAGCACAGCATAGTTCCAGTGGAGGAAATCATTACCTTGGTGCAAATGATCCCAATCGCTCCGGATTCTGGGCAGGCTGCAATTGTGGTGCAGAGTTTAAAATAGAATCTGGAAACAAAGGTCCAGAAGTAAAAAGTTATGGTGTCGTAGGCACAGACCAGAAATCAACAAACTATGCGGTGCAGTCAACACAGCACAAAAGTTATGGGGCTTCAGAATCTTCTGCAAACTATCAATAAGCTCTTACGCAAGCTATTTAAACTTACTATTTGCCTTTTGAACTATGATTTCACCCTTAGAATGGCGAAGGCAGAGCTTGCATTTAATGTATGGCATAGCAATGATAGCGCTGCTCTACTTTCACATACTCACCCTTCCCTATCTCATCATCATTCTCGTAATAGGATTCATTCTTTCCCGCCTAAGTATCCACTACAGAATTCCTGTGGTAGCATGGGTCTTAGACCATTTTGAACGAGAAAGCAATAGAAAAACATTTCCTGGAAAAGGACCAATATTCTTTACATTGGGAGCAATTGTTGTGGTGTATTTGTTTCCATTAAAAACAGCAATGGCAGCAATAGCAATTCTCACGATAGGTGATGCAGTCTCCCACATTTTTGGGAAATTATTATCAAAGAGAACCTACAAATATTTAAAATCAGTTGAAGGCACAGTCTTTGGCATAGTCTTTTCCTTTTTTGCAGCTTTATTGTTTGTCAATGTGACTGCAGCATTCTTTGGCAGCATGCTTGCAATGCTCATAGAAACCCTGCCCTTGAGCATTGATGATAACTTGCTCATTCCTATTATTGCAGCAACAATTATAAGTTTATTCTAAAAAGAAAGAAATAAGATTTAAAATCTAGTGAGATAGCTAAGACTCTCCCTTAATTTTCTATCTCTTTCAACACAGTCACTGACCGCAAGGCCTGTCCGGAATTAACTTGAAAAGTAATAACTAAGGCTAACCAAAAATTTTATTTCAACTGAAAATATTTTTTTAACTATAACCTTAACTATAACCTAATGGAAATTTGAATGAATTCCGGACAAGCCTGCCTATTAATAAACTTTAAAAAGAAAGAAAAATATTTTAAAGAGATGCAGGAAGTACAAGAAATATTTCGAGAAATTCTCCAAGAAAAAGAAATCAAACGCTACGTAAAACCAATAAAAGAACATCACAAAGAAACCTACAACCATGTCATGCGTGTAGGTCTGCAGGCAATGCTCTTAGCACAGGAATTAAAAGTGCCCAAAGAAACACTGAAAAGCATTGGCCGTGGCGGGCTCCTGCATGACTTGGGAAAAATTAAAATTCCTTGCAAGATTCTCAACAAAAATACCCTTTTAACAGACAAAGAAAAGCAAATTATGGACACCCATCCCAGATGTGGCTTTGATATATTAAAAAAAGACAACTATGAAGATATTCTGGCAATGAAAATAGTCATAGGCCATCATGAATACAAAAAGCATTCTTATCCGAGAAAGGAAAGCAAAGAAGTAAAAGAAGAGCGGAGAGTTCCCCACAGAAAAGCAGCGCGCTGTAGCGAAATAGTCGCAGTAGTAGATATTTTTGATGCACTCAAGCACAGAAGATCTTACAAAGATGCTTTCCCTATAGAAAAAATAAAAGAACTTATTCATAAAGAATTCATAGGGAGGAAAGCACTCATCCAGAGAGTGATACAGAAACACAGCAAGTCATAAGACACAAATTCTTATAAATGAAAAAATAATCCCCACGTTATGGATGAAATTAAATTCAGAGACCCAGTTAAAGAAGGATTTTTTGGTGGTCTAGGCTTTTTGATGTCGATATTGCTCGTTGCACTTATCTTCACCATAGCGTACATATTTTATTTGGTCTTTTTAGTGCACTAAGAAAAAGCCTTTTTCAGCAGAAGCCATTCCTTGTACGATGTAGAGAGCGCAGGCATTTTCACACGAAATGCCCGCAGCTCCTTCTCAACAAATTTTGCTTGTTCTTTTAATTTTTTCTTATCAAATCCTTCATCTGCAAACAGAGTTCCAGGCTTAGGCACAAAATAATTGATAGACAAATACAATTTTCCTTTGAAATGCGTTTGCAAAGCCTTCACAAAATCTACCATCTCTTTCAAATCCTCTTCTTCCATGCCAGGCAGGCCAATCATCAGATACAATTTCAATTTTCCAATGCCCGCAGCAGAACAATCTTCTGCAAATCTAAAATAATCCTCATCCTTCACTTTTTTATTGATTGCAAATCGTAATCGCTCGCCGCACTCAGGAGCAATGGTAAGAGATTCCTGCCCGCAAGCTTTCATAAGAGAAAGCGTTTCCTTGTCCATATGTTCAGCCTTGATCGAAGGAATACTGACTCTTATTTTCTTGCCGAGAAGATAACGAAGCAATTCTTTTCTCTGCGGGTGCACAAAGGAAGGAGCATAAATAATAATTTTCTCAGCATTATTTATTTTCAGCCCTTCATCAACAACTTTTTTTAGATAATCTAAACTGTGAAACTTTACTTTCTTTTCATAGAATTGTGGAATAGCACAAAAATAGCAAGTAAAAGGACAGCCGCGCTCAATTTCTAAAATAAATCCTTTCCCAAACACATATTTCTCATTCGTTAATGGAGGATAAGGTTGAACCAAAGGATAAGGAGCATCATCAATCTGTTTCAAAACAGCACGGCTTAATTTCCCTCCAGAAACATACACACCTTGAATATTTTCTATTCTTTCTAAGAAGCCTTCTTCACCTTCTTCATAGGCATCTAACACCTCTGGGAGCACAGCTTCAATATCTCCTAAGATAAGAAAATCAAAATGCTTTGCAGCAATCTCAGGGTATAATTCTGCAACAGGTCCCCCGGCAAAAGTAAAACCCTTTTTTGGTTTAAGTGCAAGAGCTTTGGGCAAGTCTAATTCATACTGCAAAGAAAATCCTACGAGAGGAGAACTAATCTTCCCATGATCAGAGAACACGCGTTCACAGTGCCAATCTTTTCTCTGGTTCACAAGATTGTAAATAATGAGAGGCCCAAGACCATAGACCCCGCCATACATCTTGTTCGGAAAAACAACATCTAAGGAATATCTCGATTTTTTATAGGGAAACATACTAAAAAGAGATGAGAGATCCTTTATAAATTTAATACTTGAGAACCTTTAGCCCTTCAATAAATGTAAAATGTCTATCCCCTGTGACAATAGTTTCATTATTTGCTTTTACAATCCCAGCGATCATACAATCCTCTGGGTCAATAGTTTTTCCTTGCTTGAGGAGTTGAGCTTCAATTTCTCCTGCTTCAAAAGCTGCTTCTCGTGTTAAATCTAAAACCTCCAAACTCTGTAAAAGTTGGAGTATTTTCTCTTTTTCTTGTTTACTTCTTACAGAAAGACATGCTCCCGACCAAAGCTCCATAATAGTGGGGGTAGTTATAGAAAGCTGCATTTCTCTTTCAGAAAGTTCTTGGCTTATTTCTTTGGCTTTTAGATTTCCATGAAAAAGATCAATAATAAAAGAAGTATCAAGGCATGCCATTTACCTTCTCCCTTGAAGAGCTCTTGTAATCTTTTCAATTCTTTTTTTTCTAGAGGATATCCTATTTCTTCTTGCAAGTTCAACATTTCTTTTAAGCTCTTCACCCTCATCTTTGCTAAGTATCCCAAAGAAGTCACTTAAAGGCCTTCTTTTTCCCACACGAAGTATAGTTTGGCTAAAACTTTCATTTTTTTGCTTCATTGCAGCAAGAGCCTTATATGCTTCTACAGTCACAGTAATGGTCTTTGTTGCCATACTATGTTTAGCTATGTGTAGATTTATAAGTGTTTCCATGTGTACTTTTGAGAACAATTTCTATTCATAAAACTTTCTTAGAAAAATCCGAAAGATTTTCATAAACTAAAGTGTATGCCTAGCACTAATCTTACCCAAAGTAATTTTCTGCTTTCTCATCAGTCTTCTTAGAAGCATCCTGCATCTTCTCCACATAATCCTGCAGTTGTTTCTCAAAGTCTGCCGCAGCCTTCTCTAGAGGTTTAATATCCACACCCAATTTAAGATAAGAATCAAGCAACTCAATAATCTTTGCAGCAGCCCTGCTGTCCGGCAACTTAGAATGTGTTTCTACAAAGAAGCCCGTAGTAGCCATCTCATTCTCCTTCAACAAAAGCGCTGCAGTAACACCAGAAACAATTCCTTCCTGGAGCAAACCAACCTTATTCGCATCCATTTTCTTTTTTACAGCACTATCATTGGTATAGTAATAAACATTCAAATCCTTATTCTGCCCTAAAATTCCTTCAACACTGATAACCTCCTTTGCCTTGAGAGTAACATACAACTCCTGCAAAGCATCTGCAATATCCCATTCCATCCCTCGGATATCTGCAAGAGCATGGAGAATAATAATATTCTTGCTCTTTGCATAGAAAACTTCCAAAGGCTGCACAAGCTTAGATTCATGCACTGCAACCATAGGAGCAATTTTTTTAGAAGAAATATGCCCAATGGACTTCGCACCAAGATGCTTAATCAAATACTCTGTAGAAATAGTTCCAATCAAACCAAGCCCAGGAAAACCTTCGATGATAATAGGATTTTTTGGCTTCTCAATCAACTTTAATTCCATAAGAGCATTCAAAGCATGAACATTAATAAAGCTTTTGCTTTCACATGCCAATCTCTTTCAGAAATCGTTCAACAGTTTTGAGAACATGCTCAGGCTGTGTCTTCAACATGCGTGCAGTCTCTGCAAGTACATCACCATGATACACAGAAAGAGAAACTAATTTTCTCGAAGCATTCTTTTTCTTCTTCACCACATCTTTCCACAAGGTAAAAAGTTCTTCAGCGCGTCCAGGAACCTGCTCTTTTGTGCAATGAAGTAGTTGAGCAATCTCTGCAAGCACATCAGCACTTTCTTTGACTTCTTCACGAGCAGCCTTCCCAGCAGCAAACACAAGTCGAATCACCCCATCCTGCACTTTTGTCGTCTTAATTATTTTAATCAGTTCAGCTTCCTTGGTATTATCTAAATGTGTTCCGCCGCAGGCTTCAACATCAACACCTTTGATATTGACAATACGCAAAAGTTTTCCTGGAACTGCGCCGCCCTGATAAATTTCCATGCCAAACTTTTGTTCAGCTTCATTTCGTGAATAGAACTTTTTCTCAATAGGGATGCTTTGTGAAACAATAGCATTTGCTTCTTTCTCAATTTTTTCTACTTCTTCCTCAGTCAGAGACTCAAAGTGTGTAATATCAATTCGTGCCTTGTCCACATCCTTAAATGCACCAGCTTGATTCACATGCCTTCCAAGAACTCGCTTTGCAGCAGCATTGATAATGTGCGTAGACGTATGATGCTGTGCCATCTGTATTCTTCTTTCCCTGTCAATCTTTCCTTCAACAGCATCTCCTTCCTTGAAAGAAATATTTTTTACTCTATGCAGAATCAAAGCTCCTTGCTTCCACACCTCTTCAACCGCACAGCCCTGCAATGTTCCCAAGTCATGCAGCTGCCCTCCTGAGGTAGGATAAAAAGCAGTTTGATCTAGAATAACAACATCTCCTTTAATCTTCAACACTTTTCCTTTGAACCTTGTCAACTTATAATCCTCAAAATACAATGCTTTTGTATCCTGAACATTTCCCACAGCAACTTCTGTCTTATGCGTCGCAGCTTTCTGCTCCTTCTGTTCATGCCTCTCAGAAACACGTGCATAGAAATCATCAGGCGCTTTCACACCAGGAATCATATCTGGGCTGATTCCCTGAGAATCATACAAAGTAATCAAATCCTGCATTTTTACTTCCTTCAAACCTGCAATAATTTTTTGTGTCTTCTGCTTGGTATTTTCATATTTTATTTTTTCAGCATCAAGTATTTTGTGAACATCAGCAAGGTTCTCTCGAAGTTCAGGATACATTTTTTTCAGATCCTCAGCATGCCACTCCACAACTTCTTTCACATCAACATCCCAATGATACTTATCAATAAATCCAAAGCTTCTTCGCAATAGCATACGCAGGTTATAGCCGCCGCCCACATTGGAAGGCAAACCTCCATCATTCAATACGAATAAAATACTTCGCATATGCTCAGCAACAGAATATAATCCTGCACTAGGCAGCATAAACTCTTTCAAAGCCTTCACATCCATTTTCATGTGAGAAGCAACAGTCTTCCACGCCTTATCCATATCTTCAGTCTCATCATTATTCAATAAAGAAGCATAAGGAGTATATTTCTGTAAAGTTTTTTCATCATAAGAAACTCCTGTTGAGGATCGTAACTTCTTCAATACATGAGGAAATGTTGCATCATAAATAGTGGGAGCCCCCTGAGCAAACCACGCATTCCTCTCCATACCCAGGCCCATATCAAGGACTTTAATCTTCAAATCTTTCACCCCAGAAGGAGTTTGTTCATACAGCATATACACTTGATTCCATAATTCACAGCCCTTAGAAAACATTTCCATGCAGCAGCCAAGGTTTCCCCCGCCAGCCCATGCATCTTCATGAAATGCCATATCTTTTTTTTGCAAACCCAAACCCTTGAGATTCCACTGCAGCATGTGCCGAAATACTTCATTCTGATTCCATTTTTCTGGCGCAACAAACATATGCTGTCCAATCATAACAAAGCCGGTATTGTGGGACATGGTAATCCCCACATTATCTGTGTCAGCAAATCGTAAACATACTTGAGGAATAACAAGAGGATTCGCAGGAGGCTCCACTTCTCCAGAAATCACATAAGGCTGGAATGCAGCAATAGAAGCATTCGTGTACTCCATTGTAGGATTCCATCGTGCAACAGTAGGGTATCGTTTGATAGGAGTGTAGCCAAACCTTTCAAACATGCTAGAAAACTTTTTCCAAATATCAACATACGCAAGAGTATTTCCTGCAGGGCTCTTTCCTATGAAAGCAAAACCCTCGCCAGAGCATGCAGGGTCGCCGCACACTTCTCTTTGAACAGTACTCCAGAAAGGTTTCTTGCATTTTTTACAGAACGCACGTGCGAAGCCTTCTTCTTTAAGCACCTGTGTCGCATAATATTTTTCAGGATTCTTCCAAAAAATAGGCTTGTACTTCTTTTTAATTTCTTTATCAGGAAGCATAAAAGAAAAAAGAATAACCTGCTTTAAATAGTTTATTGCTAAAACAGGCATATCCGGAATGAGTTTACTTTACCCCCATTTTGAGGGTTAAGAAATTTCTTTCTGATGAGAAACGCTTTTTTAAAAAACAAAAACAGCATTTTTTTCTCAGATTTCAGGCAAGCCTTAAAAACCATCATATTTAAAAATAAGAATATTTTCCTAGGATTATGCATATTAAATGGGAAGATATAGATGTTAATCACCAAAAGATTAAAGCCTTAATTACAGTTAAAGAAAAAAATGATAGAGTAATACTGAAAGATCTTTATTCTGAGTGGAAAAATCTTAGTAATAGAATAAGGACTATATCTACAAGGGGAATAAATTTACCTGAAGCTATAAGTGAGAATGCTTTTTGTTTAATTGCTGAGGATTATGTTAGGGTGGTTAAACTATCTAAAGGTAAATGCTCTTATGACTGTGTAAATATTAAAAACGGAAAGCGTGCACAAATTAAAGTCTCAAGTACTTCTTCTGATTTGAGTTCTTTTGGCCCCAAGTCTGAGTGGGATGAACTTTATTTTCTTGATTTCTCAAAGGGTGATGGAAGCTTTAAAGTCTATAAAATTGGGGCAGAATGGGTTTATAACTGCCATGTAAATAATGATCAAACATTTCAGCAACAACAAAAGCAAGGGCGTAGACCAAGATTTAGTATTGTTGACAAGATAATAAAACCAAAGGATCTTAAGCCCATTGGAATTTACAAGCTTTAAATGGATAATTTAACTCTGTTGCAAAGAAAGGACTGCATGACTAGTATTAAGTCTAGGAATACAAAACCAGAACTTATTCTCAAGGATAAACTTAAAGGTTTTATATTTCAACCATTAGGTCTTATGGGAAAACCTGATTTTATAAACTGGAAAACTAAGACTATACTCTTCGTAGATGGATGCTTTTGGCATAAATGCCCAAAACATTACAAAGAGCCTAAATCAAATAGATCCTATTGGCTTCCAAAATTAGAGAGAAATGAAGTAAGAGCGGGAGAAGTAAATCTTGCATATAAATATGCTGGCTGGAAAGTGATCAGAATCTGGGAGCACGAGTTGAAGTTCTAATAGTCATTTGCTGATTTAACCTTTTTCCTTCAAGAACATTATGGATATTTTCTGCTATCCTTCTTACGACTGGAACTGTGACACTGTTTCCTGCTTGGTGATAAAGCTCACTATCTGAAAGATCCTTTGGGATTCCAAAATCTTTTGGGAAGCCTTGCAATAAAAAGCACTCTCTGGGTGTTAATTTCCTAATCCCAACACTATTTTTGATCAACGGAACATTATGGCCGCCCCTCCCCATGTTTGCAGTGAGAGTCGGCACCACTCTCTTTTTATTAGCCCTCACATACTTTCTTCTCCATTGGTATACTGTGTGCTCAGAACTAATCTCCTTTTTTATTTTTTCATAAAGAGGCTTGTCATTGTAATAATATTTTGCATCAGCTTTCTCTGCTACGAACTCTCTAAAACTTTTTGTTAATGGAATCTGATCTGGGAATTCAAAGCCCTCTGCATCATCTTCCTTTAGAAATCCTACAATAAATATTCTTTCTCTATTTTGGGGGGTATTGCCATGAGTCATGCTGTTGAGAATCTTATCCTTTGTATGATACCCTAAATGCTTTAAAGTTTTTTCAATAATCTTAAATGTCCTTCCCTCATCATGACTTTTAAGATTCTTTACATTCTCTAAAAGAAATGCTCTGGGCTTTTTTTCTTTTAAAATTTCGGCCAGCCTAAAAAATAAATTTCCTCTTATATCTTTGAAACCTTTTTGGTATCCAGCAATGCTAAAGGCTTGGCAGGGAAAACCTCCAACCAAAACATCAAATGATGGCAATCCCTTGATATCAACTTTCCATAAGTCATCAACATATAACTTTGGCTCTGTAAAGTTAAAGTCATAAGTAGTTTTACAATCTTTGTTAAAATCATTTGCAAATAGAGTTTTAAAGCCTGCTTGTTCAAAGCCTAATCTCATCCCTCCAACACCTGCAAATAAGTCAATAGAAGTAAAAGTTTGTTTTTCTTTACTCACCCCTTTGCTCTTCTTTTTTGCCTTCATAAATTCTTCCTCTTTTTTTCCGCAAAGTTTTCGGAATATACAATAGAATTTTCAATTGACAGGCCTAGTATTGCCATAACTATTAGAGAAAATTTTGTTTGCTTCACCACTTTTATGATTATAGAGAGTTATTATTTATAAAGTCTGCGCTGGTTCATGCCATGTGTCCAAGAACACTAAGTTGACGTAGAGAGCTTAACTAGCTCGCCTTCCACCTTCGGGGCTACTCTAAAAAAGAAAAATTAAAGGCTTCGAAGTTTTCTCTGAAGCTCATCTAACTGCCTGTCAAGAGGTGATCGCTCATCAACAACCCTGTGAGCCTTCTGTTTCACAGCTTTCCCAAGCTTTTTCGTCACAGGAGTCATAATCTTTTCCTGGCCAGAACTATTCCTCAAGCCCTTCTCCCCTAAGGGCAGCTCTTTGAAGCGCACTTCTTTGACAAGATTCTGTATATCCACAAGAGCTTTCTTAAAATTAATGTACTCTCTTGCTTTTTCAGCGCGTATTGCCTTCAAAGCCTCCTGTCTCTTAAAAAGCTGAATGCTGTCAACAGCTGCTTGAAGTATCGCCTTCCTCTTGTCTAAAGGAGAATCCAAGCGTACATGCACATCTTGTTCAAAGCTATGTTTCATTTTTATTCAAACAGTTTTCGATCTATGTCTAACAACTGAGTCCTTATTCTTTCCAAATCACTCTGCCATGCAGCAAGTTCTCTATCCTCTTCCTCTCGCAAATGGCTCAGCTTTCCAAGGATAACATCAGCATCACTCAATCGCTCCTTCAGCTTTCGCAGGGTCTCAACTGCATCTCTATATTTCTCAACCTTCACAAACAAAGGCTTCTCAGTACCGAGAGAAACTTGTTGATTCATTGAAGGCATAGAAACTGCACTCCTAATTTGTCCAGCATCACCGCCCATAAAAGAATCATCTGCTTCAAAACTAGGAACAGACTTAGGCAACTCAGGAAACTGCAAAGGCGGTAAGTCAGAACTTCCCTCTCTTTTACTTCCAAACAATCCCATTATCATACACCTCCAGACAGAAACGTCTTAACCTTACCTAAAGGAATCTTCTTTAAAAACTTTTCGCATATATTCTCAAAAATAAAAATATTTTTTTATAAACCAGAGAGACCAAAAGTCTTAAATACTTGTAAACGAAGAATCCTCTTGCCTTTCCTCAGAAACTCAATGAAACTAAGCAACCAAGAATTAGATGACCTCATAACCAGCATTGTTGGAGAGGATGTTCTTCCCTTAGTGCAAATTCTTAGAACGAAAAATAATATCTCTGAGTTCAAGCTTGCAGAGATGTTAAACATTACAGTCAATCAAACAAGGAATATGCTCTATCGTCTGAATGAGCAAAACCTTGTCAACTTTCTCAGAAAAAAAGATAAGAAAAAAGGCTGGTACATTTACTATTGGAGTTTTAACAAAAAAGGAATAGAAAATGCATGGACAAAAAATTGTCAAAAGCAGTTAGAGGATTTCAAAGCAAGATTACGAAGAGAAGAAGAAGGAATGTTCTACGTGTGCCCGCAGGGATGTATGCGTCTTCCCATGGAGACTGCAATGGAATTCGAATTCCGCTGCCAGGAATGCGGGACGCTTATGAAAGAACAGGAAAATCAGAAGACTATTATGAATATTAAAAAACTGATTCAAGATTTAGAAAAGAAAATACAAGAGCCTCCTCAAGAGGAAAAAAAGAAAAAGCAGGTAAAGAAGAAAAAAGAAATAAAAAAGACTGTCAAGAAAGCAATAAAGAAATTTCTCAAGAAAAAGAAGACTGCAGCAAAGAAAAAGTTATAAATCTCTTTGCAATAACTTCTTGTATGATATTCTTCCCATTTCTGCTTGCCTGTCAAACCCCGGAGAAAGACCATGGTGATATTCGAATAATTATAGAACGAAAAGAAAATTCCTCAGATTTTTATGTGACAAAATTCATAGATTTCGATAGAGATGGGAGAGTAGAGCTCTATGGATATGGAAAAGGTTTTCCTTCCGGTATATCTTATGATCCTTATGGCATTAATGAGAATACAGCTTCCTTTTACATAAGCAGAGCCTATGCAGAAAGCATTGGTTTCAAAGAACCGCAGGAAAAAAGAATTCCTTCTTCAATTCCAAGAATTATGCCCTATACAATGGAAGAGAGAGTAAATAGGAGCTTCTATGGAATAGAACGAGGTATCACACCAGCATATGCTCTCTTGGTTCAGGAATAAAACAATAACTTTTTAAACATCAAGAAACGAAAAATGCTCATGCCGCGATGGCACAACCTGGTACTGCGCAGACTATATGAGGAGTATAGGCGCAAGATTGCTATGGTTGCGCATGCATGATAGTGTAGAAGCATAAAATGAATGCATGATCCTGCAAAGATCCTGTTTCCGAAAGGATTTCTGGGTTCAAATCCCAGTCGCGGCGTTTTTTATTTTTATCTTAAATAGCCCATGCTGTGAAGCATGGAAAACAAGTGGCGCCATTGATGATG
>JACRKH010000033.1 GCA_016235495.1 Candidatus Woesearchaeota archaeon | reverse complement strand
TGTTAAATCTCCATCTATGTTTGTCATATTCCAGCCATCTTCTCTCCACTTTTCCATTGGTTTGTGGATTTTTGACTCTTGAGGGTATCACTTTGATATCATTAGCTTCGCAATGTTGTTGAAATTTGCTTGTTCCCTCTTACACAGGAGCGACTTTTGCAGGGCTTTCACCATGTTTTACCTCTTGATCCACCAACCATTTGATCCTCTTTTGATTTAATTTAGTCATACCAGGAAAGAGTTCCTGGCTTATTAATGGTTGGCGAAATAATTTCCGGACATTACATATCTCTTTTTTTTCAATAAAATTTATAAAGCGGGCTTGATTCTTTTGTTTTTATGGGAAGGATTGCTTTGTTCGTGTTGGTTTTAGTTCTTGCTATTCCCTTTGTTGCTGCAGGAGATAGTTATGACATTGATTTTAGCCAGGCTTCAACTATACCTGTTTCTTTACAGAATGGTGATGAGGTTCGTTTTACTCTCTTGGATCAAAAAAATGTTCTTCTTCTTGAGGATATAGGAAAGCAGTCTGTGAAAGTTGGTCTTGTTTTAGGGAACGACACGAAAGTTGTTCCTGGTTTGGTTCTTTTGGATTATATTATGAAAGTTGATACCAATAAAGATGGGACTCCAGATTTGAATGTTGCTTTGTATGGGGTAAGTAATGGTACAGCACAGTTAGTGTTCCAAGATGTATCTCATGAGACTAATAGTTCTGTTGATACTGGTGTTGTTGGTACAGATTCAAGTTCTTCAAGCAAAAAAAATGTTTTCTTGGGTGTTGTTGGTGTTTTGATTCTCGCTTTAGTTGCTTTCCTTGTGTTTCGAGGAAAGAAGAAAAAAGAGCATCATGCTGTGCATCATCATGCTGAGAAAAAGGATGAAGAAGTAAAGGTTGAAAGTGCTTCTCCTGCTGAAAGTGATTCTGAGAAAAGCTCTTCTGAAACTGATTTAGAGTAAGATATTTAAAGTCTTACTACGTCCTTATTGTTTATGAAAGGGCAGGGTGCAGTGGAGTATATGATTATTCTTGCGGTTGTTGTTATTCTTGGATTGATTATAGTTGGTTTTTTAGGCGGCTGGCCTTGGGCAAAAGAAAGTTCTGCAGTTGAGGCTTCACAGGGCTATTGGGCTTCTACGGATATCAGCCTTCCTTCTTATGCTCTTCATGCCGATGGTCTTGTTATGAATTTACAAAATAATTTAGATACGAATATTTTAGTGAATAATATTACTGTTGGTGCTGTTGTGAATGAAAGTGCTGCATTAGCTTTAGCTCCACGAGCAAATGGAATTACTAGTGTTGGTCAAGTTTGTACTGCCCCCGGGGAGAAATTTGATTTCAGTCCTGTTCTGATTAGTTATACTGATTTGAGCACAGGTGCAGATTATACACTCATTGGAGATGTTCCTCTGCGTGGCGTGTGCTCTTAGTTTTTTGTTAGTTTGTGTTATGTTCATGTTCGAGATGAGCTAAAATTGGTGGTTGTCATTGATTAGAGAGTAGAGAATTATTTTTGAGGAATGAGTTTGTCTTTATAAGTCTTACTTAAACCATTTTTTTGCCTTTGGTCTGCGATGAGGACAACCAGGCCAACAGCAGGGTTGCCGTTCACCTTCTTTCAACTTTGCAACCATGCGCTCGATATGCTCGGCTCTCGTTTCCGGCTTTTTGACGATGGTAGCCCAGCAAATCCACTCGTTGCGTTGGATCGGTGTAAGACTGTTCCACTTGGCAAGTATGTGCGCGTCAAAAATCAATGCTTTTCCCATGTCCACCGGCACTTTATGTACTACACCAGCGGCGATTTTTTTGGGCATAAGTTTATCTTACCAAATATTCTATTTAAAGTTTTTGTTTTGAAGGCTATGTAGAAATGTTCCAGATTTGATAGATATAGACTATATGCTCACTAAACAAACCTCCTAATAATCCCAAAAAAACATTTTTATCCTCGGGAAAATATTTCTGCATAAAAATTATTTTTTACAAAACAACTTCTATCTACAAGCAATGGAGCAATTTTAAGACCCCTAAGTGAGTTTTATTGAAGTTTTCTACAGAGCCGTTTTGAAAAAATCAGGTGAAGTTTACTTTACAGCTCAGTTTTTCGTTAGCTTTATAAAATCCTTTTCTTTGTATATGTTTTATGAAAATAGTGGTGATTATTGTATTCTTAGTTTTACTTAGTATTTCTTTTGCCAGTGCTGCTTTAGATGTTCCCTGCCATACAGATAGTTATTGCCAGCTTTCTGTGGGAAGGGATGTCTCTTGTGTGCAGGAACGCTGTCAATTAACTGCTGTTCAAACAGCTTCTTTGTCTATGAAATCAGGTTTTGTTCCATGGAGTGTCTTTGTTGTGCAGGAAAAGAATTGTTCTGGTGATTGCCCTGCTTTTGCTCCTCTTTTTGTTCGAAGTTCTTTTTTCTCTTGGCTGCTCAATGCAAAGTATAGTCTGTGAATAATAAATATTTATAAGCTGTTAAATTTCTTTTAGGTTATGCTTGATATTGTTGTTGGTGCGCAGGTAGGCGATGAAGGGAAGGGGAGGATTGTTCATAATCTTTCTCTTCAAAATGATGTTGTTGCTGGTGTTCGTGCGCAGGGCGGGAATAATGCAGGACATACTGTTATGCATGAAGGAAGGACTTATAAATTGCATCTTGTGCCTTCTAGTGTCGTTGCAAGAAAGCCAGGATATTTAGGTAGGGGTATGCTTGTTGATATTGCTGTTCTTGCTGAAGACATTGAGAAGAATGGATTTATTTCTCGTACTATTTGCGTTGATCCTTATGTTCATTTGATTATGCCTTGGCATAAAGAGTTGGATAGCATTAATGAAACTCAACAAGGAATTTTTGCTGCTGGTTCTACTCGAAGAGGCATCGCACCTGCTTATGGTGCAAAGCATGAACGATTTGGTGTGCGTTTGGATGATTTGATGAGAGGTGATGAAAGAATAGATGTTTATTCTAATTTCTTTGCACATCGTATTGCTCCTTTTGTCAGTACTCCCGTGAGGGATCTTGTTAAAGGATTTAAGCAGGACATTGAGAAAATGCGTTCTGTAGCAGGAATATTACCTGCTCAAGTAAAGGATGTTTCTTCTTTGGTTGAGGAGCATTTGCAAAATGGGCATCATGTTATAGGGGAAGCTGCACAAGGGTATATGCTTGATGTTCATCATGCTGATTATCCTTTTGTGACTTCTTGCGGGACTGGTGCTGCTGCAATGTGGGAAGGTATCGGCCTCGGTCCTCGAAAAGAATATATGGGGGAAGTTATTGGTGTTGCAAAGGTTTATACCACTAAAGTGGGGAATGGTAATTTTCCTTCTGAGATTCATGATTCTAGAGCTGAGGAATTGCGTCTCAAAGGTGGAGAGTATGGCACTACTACTGGCAGAGCGAGAAGAATTGGCTGGTTTGATGTTGATATGGTAAAAGGTTCTGTACGGCATTCAGGGCTTACTCAATTGGCTCTTACAAAGCTGGATGTGCTTGGAGGGATGGATGAGATTAAAATGCGTCCTTTGGAAAAAAGTTTTCAGGGCTGGCCAGTATTTTCTTCTGAAGAGTACAGGGAGCAGTTGGATGCTGGGATAGATTATGTTTCTGATAACAATTTGCGTGCATATCTGCAGGAGATTCGAGAGAAAGTTGGTGTTCCTATAGGTATGGTTACTTTTGGTCAGGATAGCAAAGATTTTATTTCTTATCTTTAATTCTTTTTTGCGATAATAACTGTGTTGTCCCCAATGTCTTTGAAGAATGGTATGTTTAATTTGTAAGAGAGCAAGTTTATTCCTTGGGAGAATTTGTTTGCGTAAGGAAAATCAAATAGGTCTATGGTTGCTCTTCTTTTTATTCTGAAGTCATTTTTTATTAACAATTCTTCCCAGTATTCTGCAGGATGAATGGAGATGTGTGTTTTATCTTTGTATGCGAACCATTCTTTTCCTTTTTGTTTATGACTTACTGCATTTGGATTTGGTGTTGCCATAATAAAAAGCCCTTCTTCTTTCAGAACTCTTGCTGCTTCTTTGATTGCTTTCTCTGGATTTCTTACATGCTCTAAAGTGTCAATAGCAATGATTACTTTGAATGTTTTATCCTTGAAATCTAACTTTTCTGCGTTCATAACTTTATATTCAGGGCCGAGATTGAGAATTTTTGCCTGCTTGATTGCGTGTTCAGAGACATCTATACCAAATTTATGTGAGTAATTTTTTAAGTATTTGAATAAATATCCATAGGTGCAGCCAATCTCTAGAATGGGATCTTCTTTGTTTGTATATCTTTTTATATAGTCTCCCCAGAATCTCCATTTAAACCTCTGTTCTTTGTAGTCTTTAAAATATTCTGGATCATAATTTGCCATGGGTATGCATTTTTCAGAGAATTTATAAAGCTTTCTTTGTTTTTTTTGCCGATGGATGTTGTTGTATTTACTGAGTGCCCCACAGAGGATTATTATCGAGCATTAATGTATTTGCATGAGCAGGGAAAAATAGAGCTTCAGTTCAGAGATTCGCGAAGTTTTTATTTAGTTTTTTTGAAAATCTATAGTTCTTTTTCTTTTTTGCGAAAGATTGGACATAGATTTTTCTCTAAGCCTTTGCAGGTTGAGAAAAAAATAACATGGGAGGAGATATTTTCTTCTGTTAGCGCTTATTTTATACTCCCTTTTACTTCTAAGAAACTTGTTACTTTATTTGCTCCTTATAGCTCCATATCTTTGTATCTCTTTTTTTTGAAGTTTATGAAGAAGGATTTGATATTTATGACTTCATGGCCTTACTGGAATGGAAAAGATGCTGCATATTCAGGAAATGTTCTCACTCGATTCTTTTGGAGAGTTTTCTTAAAGGATATTCATGCTGTGACTGTCTCTGAGACTGCTCGGAAAGGTTTGCTGGCATATACTTCTCATGTTACTCAGATTCCTCATGCTGTTGATATGAGAACTTTTTATCCTGGTGAGAAGAAAAAGCATTTTCAAGTTCTGTATGTGGGAAGAATGATTCCTGAAAAAGGTTTGAAGGAATTGTTAGATGTTGCTGCATCATTGCCTGAGATTTCTTTTGTGTTTGCAGGAGGAGGTTCTTTTGCTTCTGAGTTAGAGAAAGTGCATTTGAAAAATGTTTCTTATCTTGGTGTTGTTCGAGATAGGAAAAGATTAGCACAGTTATTTAGGGAGAGTCATGTGTTTGTTTTGAATTCTTATAAAGTTCTTGGTTGGGAAGAGCTGTATGGGATTGTGCTGCTTGAGGCTATGGCTTCTGGGACTGCAGTGATTAGCACGGATTGTGTTGGACCGAAGGAAATAGTGCATACAGAGTTTGGAATACTTATTCCTCAGCATTCGCCGCAAAAGCTGAAGGATATTCTTGTGCGCTGCGCAAAGGAAGAGAAATTGCTTGAGGCTATGGGCAGGAATGGGAGGAAGTTTGCCGAGGCTGCGTATGATGTGGAGAAGCTCTCTGCGTTGTGGTATGAAGTGTTGATGGGGAAGATTTTTAAATCCTAGTTTTGTGAGTTTAAGAGAGAAAGCCTATGGATGATATACCTTTTAAGATTTATAGCAGTACTTTTAAAAAGAAGTTTAAGATCTATGCAAAGCATATGACCCCTCAACGATTATTGAACTATTCTTTGGTTCAAATGTCATTAAAAGCAAAGAGTCCAAAAGTCTGGGGGAAGCCGCTTTCTCTTTTCATTGAACCTACAAATATTTGCAACTTAAAATGCCCTTTGTGTCCTACTGGAAACAATTCTACACCTAAAGGAAAAGGGTATATGAAGTTTGAGGATTACAAAAAAATTATTGATGCATTAGGGTCTACTGCTTTTTCTGTTACTTTGTGGAATTATGGCGAGCCTTCACTGAATAAAGATTTCATTCGCATGATTAAATATGCAAAAACTGCGGGGTTGAAAGTTATTACCAGTACGAATGGTTTTGTGTTTAAGAAGAAAGAAAATATTCAGGAGCTGCTTGATTCTGGTTTGGATGAGTTAATTCTTGCAGTTGATGGAGCTTCTGAGGAAACCTATAAACAATATAGGATTAATGGTAATTTCAGTGAGTTGATTCAAGGTGCGAAGGCTTTGGCTGATGCGAAGAAAGCACAAGGAAAGTATTTTCCTTATCTGAGTATGCAGTTTATTATTATGAAGAGCAATGAACATGAGGTTGAAGAAATTCAAAAGCTTGCAAAAGAAGTTGGGGTTGATGAGCTGATTCTGAAGACAGTCTATCTCTGGAATGATGCGAAGATGGCTGAGAAGTATCTTCCTCAGGATAAGAAGTTTTCACGGTATCTTACGGATGAAGGAGTGAAGTGCAAGACTTCTATCCGACCTGGCTGTGACGGCTTGTGGATTGGAGTGAATATTAATTATGATGGCATGGTGGTCCCCTGCTGTTTTGACACGCATGAGCTGTTCAAGTTTGGGAATGCTGTTACTGTGAAGGATTTTGATAAAGAAATATGGAACAGCAAGCAGTTTCAGGCTTTTCGAAGGAATGTTTGGGAGGATAAAGGAAGTGTTCAGATGTGCAAGAACTGTCCGACTAACACAGAGAGCCAGGATTATGCTCGATTGAAGTTTTCTCATGTTGAAGTTGAAGAGCTTAAAGAGATGGAGGCTGCTGCTGAGGCTTAGATATGGAAATTTTAAGCAAAGATGTTACAGCTGGCGTGAAATTTTATATTGAAGTTGAAGGAAGAGAAGTAGCTCGTGCCTATTTGTATACTTTAAGGAATGATCTTCATGAAAGACCTTTTGGTTTTATGGAAGATGTGTTTGTTGATGAGTCTCTTCGCGGGCAGGGTGTAGGAACTTCTTTGGTAAAGAGACTGATTGATGAGGCAAGGAATAGAGATTGTTATAAACTTATTTGTACGAGCCGGTATGCAAATGAAGCTGTACATGATTTGTATGCTCGATTAGGGTATGCAGACCATGGGAAAGAATTTCGCATCAATTTTTAGTAATATTCTTCTTCTTTAGAAGGAGATCTTTCTTTCTTTGTTTTTTGTAGGATTTTTATTGGTTCTGTATGAAGTTTTATTTTTGTTATAAGGTTGTTTCCCTGTTTTTTTATTGTTATTTTCTTTGTTTCAGAAAGCTGCCCATATTCTTGAGAATAAGGAGTTATTTCTATACTTGGAATTTCTTCACAGTCTATTTCTATTTCATTATTGAGAATTATTTTTTCCCCTTCCTGTTTTATTTCTATTGAAGGTTCAAAAGTAAAGTTGAGTTCCATTAAGGCATCTTCTTTTGTGCGTTCTGTGATGGTAATTTCTTTTTTTAGCTGTTCATAATGAATTTCTCGAGTAATAATATTTGGGTTATAGCCAAAATGCTTCCCTATGAAAATATCCTGGAGTTTGTCTGTTTGCCATTGGAAACAAATGGATTTGGTTTTATGCTCCATGCTGAAAGGTGTTTCTTCTTCTATTTCATTTTGCTCTTGGTTATTGAGGACTAGACTATTATGCGCTTTTGTTGAGCGGAAAAGCTGTCTTTGTTTTTTATCTGAGGTATAACAATAAGTTCCAGCGTCGATAACATAATCTCTCTTTTTGGTTCCAAAGACGAATGATAACTGGTCATTATGCCCATGTCCTCCATAGCCTTTTCTTCCTATGCCCCCGCAATGGGTAAGTAAGAATATATCTTTGTCGCGCATGATATAGTAATCTGTAAATGCTTTTGATTGGAGTTCTTTGTTCTCTTCTTTGATTGCATCATATGCTTCTTTGTCTAAGAGAGGAAGAAGTTTTTGATGAAAATTTCCTCTTGCTTTGAAATCTTCTCTTTTGAATAAGGCTGAACCAATGGTGAGAATATCTCTGTGGTCATTGACATCCTTATCCCAGATGTTTAAGACTCTTCCATTGTCGGTATCTCCGATAGAAGGTGCTTTTCCAGTATGGCTTGTGTAATACATAATGAATTCGCACATTTTTTCGAGTCTTTTCTTGTATTCTTCTGAGAAGGAATCTTGGTTGTTTTCTGCGAGGATGTGATTTATTAATAGAAGTTCTGTGACTAATCTATGATAGTTTAGTGAAGCTTCATAATCTACTCCATCTTCAGAAACTTGACGCTGCATTTCTTTTTCTAATTCTTTCTTTGCGAAACTTTTCCAATTATTATTGAAGAAGGTTCCTAGAAAATAAAGCCCGGTCACATCACTGAGATAATGGTTTTCTTTTGCTGGGCTCCATTCGAGGTTTCTGCGGATGAATTTCCCATGGAGGTAGAGCTGTTCTATTAGAATCTCTTTGCATTCTTCTGAAAAGTCTTGTTCTAAGAGAGAGTAGAGCTGTATCCAGTTTATTGCACGGATAGCGCATTCCATTGGCGTCACCCAGTTGATTCCCTGCTGGAAGGGGTTGTGCTCTACCCAGTCTTTTATCTGCATTTCACATTCTGTTATGGCAATTTTATCTCCTGTGTTTATGTACCACTGTACTAATGTGATAAGATGCTGGAATTTGCTTAACTCCCAAGGAATTTTTTTATCTGCGTTCTCATTTGAAATGTCATATTGCATTTCTGTAAAATGTTTGTTTTCCCATATTTTTCCAGAATGAAAATCTTTATTCCATTCTATCTTTTCTAGTTTGTATTCTTTTCCGAGAATCTCAAACTCTTTGTTGAGTATTTTCTTTGCTTCAATTTCTAGAGTTTCGTCTTTTGTTTTTATTCTTTTGAGAACAGATTTTGTGTTTAGTCTTGCTTTTAGTTCTGCTACTTTTTCTTTGCTTATTTTCTCTTCTGGCCTTATTTTTTCTATAATGCTTCTCTTGAGAAAACGGATACTTTTCTGAGGAATAGTTTCTGGATTTTTCTTTATTCTTTGGATGATTTGTTTTATTTCCATTGGAGGATTCCTTTTAGTTTAGACTGAATTACTTTTATCATATTCTTATCCTCTTCTTCCAATGTTTTTGTTATATAAAATAATAGAAAACAGAACATAGTCATTAGGATTATACTTGCTGCAATGAGAAAGTATGTCTTTTTCCAATTTATTTGGTTTGTGAGCAATTTTGTTGCTAATGCTGAGAGAATTATGATGAGAGTGATTCTTGGAACCTTTCCTCTAAAAGGCTGACTTTTTGCTTCTTTCTTTGCGTAAAAAAGGAAGGCAAGGCTCATGAAGATGAGGGCAATGCTTGATGATGCCGCTGCTCCTAGCATTCCCCAGCTTGGGATAAGTATAATGTTTAGAATGATATTTAGAATGCAGCTTATTGTCGTGATTCCAAAGATTAATCTTGTCTTTTTTGTGAGAAGAAGAATATCTCTTGAGGTGTATATAGCACCATTGATGAAATACCCTATGGAAAGGATAACTAAAGGAAGGTAGGCAGCTGTATAATTTGCTCCAAAGAATGTGCTTACTAGCTCTTTTCCGTAGATGATAAGCCATGCAAAGCAAAGACCGTTAATAAGGACAATCCATTTTGTTGTTGTATAGTATATTTTCTTGAATTCTTCTGTGTTTGCATAGAGTCCTGCAATGATTGGAAGATAGAGACTTGCAAATGCTGTTGGGAAGATAAGTATGAGCTTTGCTGTAGGAATTGCAACGTTGTATATTCCAACTGTTGCTGTGTCTGCAAAGTATCCTAGCATCAAAGTATCTGCCCAGGCAATGATGATGATAGTTAGACTATTGAATACGAGGGGGAGTGAGTAATTGAGAAGTTCTCTTTTATTGTACAAAGCTTCTATTTTTTGATTTAATACTGAAAAAGTTTTCTTTTCTAAATAAAAGAAGAGCATTATGAAACTCAATACTACTGAAAAACTGTATGCTAATGCTGCTCCAAAGACTCCCATACCTAAGTAGATGAAGAGAAGTGTGAGTATAATTTTTGTAAAACTTTCTGTGATGACTCTTCCATAGATATCATATTCTAATTTTTGAAATGCTTTGAATGCATTAGAGAGTATGGATCGCAGTCCATCAAGAGGCAATGCGAAGGCTAGTGCTTTAAGGATAATAGCTAGGTTTTCTGTGTGGAAAAATGTGTTTGCTATCCAGTCACTCAAGAAAAAAAGAAGTATTGAGAAGAGTAAACCTAAGAAGAAGATAATCTTGCTTGCATAGAGGAGTGTTCCCTTTATTTTTTGGGGGTTGTTTTCTGTTCTCGCAGTGGAAATAAATCTCAGGATTCCTGTGTCTAGTCCAAGTATGGATATGACACTTAAGAGACCGAATAGTGCCATTCCTAAAGAGATCTCCCCGTATGCTTGCTCTCCTAGTCTTGAGAGAATAATGCGATAGAAGAAGGCGAAGAGTTTTCCTACAATCGAGCCTAAGAGCAGAATTATTGCTCCCTTTGCAATTGCTTTTATATTTTTATCTTCCATTTACTTTGTAAATCTTAATATTTTCTCCTTCTTTAACTTTTTCTAGATTTAATTCTTTGGTTGTAATGAGGTAGTCATAATTTTCATAACTCTCCATTTGTGAACAAGGAAATAATATCTCATCCCTATTTTTTATTTCTCCTCTTATCCAGTAGGCTATTACTGCAAGTGGTCTATCATTTTCTTCTGTTCTATCAACATTTGATCCTTGTTCGAAGCATTCTAAATTATTTTTGTCAATGATAAAACTGGCATTTGGAGGAAGATTCTTGTTTATCCAGTTCCCTATTTGTACTTCTTCTAATTGTTCCCAGCGTATTTCTGAGTCGTAAGTTATTGCCCCTGTGTTGAGTAAACTTACAATTATAAAATAAATCAAAAGTATGGTAAAGAGAGTATTTATTTTGACTTTTTTCAGGAACAATGTAGATATGCTTAGTCCAAAGAGAATAATTGTGATTCCTATTGTTGCAAATATATTGGGATAGTGAAATATAATTTTTAGAATTTCTATTAGTATTAATTCAGTATTATTTATGGGATAGAATGTCCCGAACATTGAAAGGGGGGTAAGAATGAGTAATAACATACTTGTTATTATTATTGGTGTTTTTTTTATTTTTTTAAACTTCTGGAAACTTAAAGCAGAGCCTATAATGAGGAATGGAAGTATGGTGGAAATATATCTCCCTATTATTCTGTGTTCATTATACTCTGAAATGGAAGTATTTCCACTATTATTTGCTGCGAGAAAAATTGTAGTTACGGAGATGCATAAAATAAGGACGAGAAATATTTTTTCTTTTTGGTTAAATTCTTTTAGATGAAGATATGCTTGTAAGAGAAGTATAAATCCAATAATACCTAGACTTATGCTTAGGTAATTTGTATAGATAAAGACCCAAAGTATTTTTGTTAAATAGATCCCTATTTGTGATGCGGTCTCAACTTCTCCTCCATACCCGCTGGATAAAAAATTGTAAGCCTTATAGAAGTAGGCAAGGCTTAGTATAATTGAACTTATAAGAATTATCCCTATTCTTTGAACTTGCTTTTTATTTCTGTTTATAAGAAAGTATAAACCAAGAAGTACTAGTGCTGCAAAGAGAATTATTCCTAAAGTTCTCGTAAGAATGCATAGGACAATAGATACTACTAAAATGATAGCCCATTTCTTTTTCTCTTCTGTGAGTGCTTTGTATAAAAAGTAGATTGTTGTCAATAGTAATGGGATGTAAAGGTTTTCATAAAAAGGATAAAAAGTTACCGTCCATGTGAATGGTAGGAATGCTGTTAGTGTTGCAAGGATGAGACTTGTTTTTTTTTTGAAGAATTCTCTACTAAGAAAGTATGCTGGAAAAATGGCTAGTGAGCTGAGAAGGATATTTATTATTTTTATTGCAAAAAAGACTGCGTTCATGTCTTGAAAATAATATGCTGGGGAAATTATTATTGCATATAATGGAGGAAATTTTGCAGTTTCAATTGTTGCTATGACTGATCCTGTGTCATGGAATATTTTTGCTTGTTCCATATACGCCAGGCTATCAGAATATCCTAGGGGAACTGTTACGAGCCCTGCAAGAAGTATTTTTAAGATAATGAGGCTGAGAAAGACTCCTAAAAGTACTTTTTTCATGGTTTTCTTTCCTAAAATTTGTTTTTTAAAGCTTATGGAGCCTAGAGGCATGTAGCGAAAATTATATAAGTGTTTATTAATGGTTTTTTTATATGGAGAAGCTTGACCTTAAGGAATTTAAAGTTCTTTTTGTATTCCCTAATCTTAATCTTGCTACGAATCTCATGCCTGAGAAGGCGACGAGGTATAGCAAGCCTGATTCTCCGCATTATGGTATTGCACAGCTTGCTGCAGTTTTATTGGAAAATAATGCTCAGGTGAAAGTCTTTGATATGCGTTTAGGGCATGGTTTTGATGATTTGAAAGCTATGATTGATTCTTATCAACCAGATATGGTTGGTTTTACTTTGATCGCAACACGAATAAAAATGTGTTATGCTATGATTGATCGTGTAAAAGAGCTGTATCCAGGAAAATATACTGTTGCAGGTGGAACTCATGTTGCTTCTTTCAAGGATAAAGTTTTCAAAGATTGTATGGGTTTAGATTTTGCAGTGAGGAGAGAAGGAGAACTAACTTTCTTGCAGTTAATAGATAAAATTGTTCATGGTGAGCAGGATTATGAAGAAGTTAAAGGTCTAATGTTTAAGAATCCTGAAGGAAAACTCGTTGAAACTCCTGATATAGAAATGATTCAGGATCTTGATGCAATGCCTTATCCTGCTTATGATTTATTTGATTTGAAAAATTATTATGCTTGGCAAAGAGGGGTTGTTCCTGTCGTGACGAGTAGAGGCTGTCCTTTTCGCTGTGTATTCTGTTCTATTAATTTGACTATGGGATATAAGTTTCGTGCTCGGTCTGCGAAGAGTGTGGTAGATGAACTAGAGTATTGGAATAAAAAAGGGCAGACAAAGTTTGATATTAATGATGATGAATTTTCTTTTGATAGAAAAAGAGTTGAAGATATTTGTGATATGATTGTGGTGAGAGGATTGAAAATCGAGCTAAGGCTTTTTAATGGTATACGAGTGACTGATGTCTATCCTGAGATGCTTACAAAGATGAAGAAAGCTGGTTTTTCTGCGATAACTTATGCACTCGAATCTGGCAGTCCTAAGGTGCTGAAGAGTATTAAGAAGGCAGTTACTGTTGAACAGGCTTTGAAGGCTGTCGATATGACGAAGGCTGTTGGTATTGAGACTACTTGTAATTTTATCATAGGGCATCCAGGTGAGAGCTATGAAGATGCTTTGATGACATTAGATGCAATTAAGCAGGTAAGGGCTGATCACATCAATTTTAATAATGCTGTGGTTTATCCTGGAACAGAATTATATGAATGGGTTTCTCAGAATGCACGATTTACGTTAGATGTTGAGGAATATTTGAATATGTCTTGGCCAGGGAAGTCAGATTTTCCTTTTTTTGAGACAGATGATTTTACTGTCGAACAAAGAAAGGAGATTTTACGAAAGGGAATGCTTATATTTAGAGATAGATTGATTAGAACAAGAATGAAGGAACCATTTGCTTCAGTTTATAGTTTTATGAGTCGATCTGATTGGGTTTATTCCACCGGTGAAATTTTAAAAACAAATTCTTTTGTGAACAAGTATGTGAAGCCAGTTCTTTTCAGGAAGTATGGTACTAATGTGAAGATGAGTTCTTAATATAATTTTCATACCAAAGCACTGTACTGAGTATGCTCCAGATATGTCTTTGATTATCTTTTCTCTTAGTGAAGTGTTCTTGTAAAATTTTTTGGACATAAGCTTCGTTGAAAAGGCTTGAGTCTTTGAGGTTTTCTGGCGATAGCTTTTCTTGAAGCATTCCCTTGAGTTCTCCACGCATCCAATGTTTCATAGGGATGGTGAAGCCTTGTTTTCTTTTGTTGATAATCTCTTTTGGGAGAATATTTCTCATTGCTTTCTTGAGGATATATTTCTTTGTGAAATTTTTTATTTTGAATTGTGATGGCATACTCATTGCATGTTCAACAAGTCTGTAGTCTAGCAATGGTTCTCTTGCTTCTAATGAAATTAACATGCTTGTACGGTCTACTTTTGTGAGAATATCATCTGGGAGGTAGGTTTTAATGTCAATATACATGCTATCATTAAGTGTTTTCTTGGGGTATTCTTGAATTGTTGAGAATGCTTTTTCTTTTGTATTGAGAAGTGTTTGTATTGCTTCTGGCTTGAAGTTACTCATCCATCTTAAGTGTGCCAAGTTCTCATCCTTTTCTATCCCTTCAATGAATCTCTTTGAGTAATTGATGAGCCCTTTTGATTTTTTTGATTGAGGGATTCTATTGATGATTGGATTTATTAGAGAGTTAAAAGGAATTTTAGAGTATTTTCTTGCAAGAGATTGTGCAAGATACCAATCATAGCCTCCAAAGAGTTCGTCTCCTCCATCTCCTGAAAGTGAAACTTTTACTTTTGTTCTTGCGAATTTTGAGACTATGTATGTTGGGAAGATAGAGAGGTCACCAAAAGGTTCATCCATGCTTGGTATGACTGTATCAAATAGCTGAAGAATTTCTTTTGCTTCAATAATCTTTTCATGGTGTTCTGTGTGGAATTTTTCGGCAATTATTCTTGCAGCTTTAGATTCATCATAACTAGTCTCTGTGAAACCAATTGAAAATGTTTTTATAGGGTTTTCTGAGAGCTTGCTCATCATTGCAACAACTGTGCTGGAATCGATCCCTCCTGATAGAAATGCCCCTAATGGGACGTCAGCAATCATTCTTTTTTGTATTGAATCTTCTAGTAATTCTTTTGTTGAGTCTATCCAGTCCTGTTCAGTGTAGTCTTTATTTTCTTTCCTTTCTAAATTCCAATATTTTTGGATAGTAAGTTCTTTGTTCTTGAGTATAAGATAGTGCCCTGGTTTTAGTTTGTAGATATTCTCAAAAATGGTATAAGGTGCTGGGATATATTCTAAGGCAATAAACTCTTTAAGCGCTTCTTTGTTTATTCTTCTTTCAATGCTTCTATCTTCAAGTATGGATTTTATTTCTGAGGCAAAGATAAATTTTTCTTTGTCCCAATAATAGTGTAGAGGTTTTACTCCGAGTCTGTCTCGTGCAATAAATAGTTGTTTTTTAGTGTTATCCCAAAGAGCAAAAGCAAACATTCCATTGAAATATTTTAAACAATCTATTCCCCATTCTTCATAGGCATGCACGATAACTTCTGTATCTGTATGAGAGTAGAATTTATGCTCCTTTTTCTCAAGAAGAGCTTTTGTTTCTTTAAAATTATATATCTCTCCATTGAAAACAACCCAGATGCTCTCATCTTCATTGTGGATAGGCTGTCTTCCAGTCTCACTTAGGTCAATAATGCTGAGTCTTCGTATTGCTAAAGAAATATTCTTATCTGAGAAGTAACCCTCTTGGTCTGGTCCTCTGTGGCTTATCTTATTATTCATCTCTTTCAGAAGAGCTTTATTTTCAAATCCATAAAATCCACAGATTCCACACATGTTTTTTGTTCCTAAATATATTTTGAGACAATTTTTTCTTCAAACTCTTTTGCTATTTTTCTTCGGTCTCCATGTTTTTCTATCCACTCTCTATTCTTTTTTCCAATACTCTGGAATTCTTCTTTTTTTGTGAGTAGTTGATAGAGTAGATTGTTTAATTCATTCAGATTATTGATAATATATCCTGAGTTTGTTTCTCTTACAAAATCTCCTAATTCGGAGTAATCATTTACAATTACTGGTAGCCCCATTGCCATGTATTCCACTTGGGATACTGGAAGTAATGTTGGTATATTTCTATCTCTGAGAATAATCCCTATATCCGCTTCCTTCCCTATTTTATACATTTCACTATGCGTAATCTTTCCTAAGAAATGAGTTTGTTTTTCTAAACTCTTTTCTTTGATTAGGCGTTCAACTTCTTGTTTCTGTCTTCCTTCACCTACGAATATAAGCTCTAATTTCTCTTTTTTTCTGTTTTTACTCAATTCTTCGATTATTTCTGGCAGTAGGTCTTTTTCATGGAAATTCCCAATGTACAATATCTTTAGTTTATCTTTTGAAAAGTCTTTGTCTTCTTTTGGGAAATAACTTAAATCGACACCATTGGGTATAAGTTTTATTTTTTCTTTTTCTAGGGGGACTTCTTGAGTGTAATAGGTGTAGAGTCCTGGATAGGCTACTGTTGTGCAGAGGCTATTTTCTATTACTTTTCTTACAGCCTTTCTTTTTCTTTTCTCAAATTGGGCAGCGATAGTTTTTGCAAGGCTCTTTGGGATGATTCTTTTGAGAATGAGCTCATAGTTTTTTGTTACAAGAAGATCTCTGATATCTAGGATATATGGAACTTGATTCGTTTTAAATTTTGAAATTGCATAGAGAAATTCATAACGAGGGATAGTAATTATTACAAGATCATATTTTTCTTTTTTAGTTTGTTTGGAAATGACTCCGTTGAATTTTATTAAATAATACAAGAACTTTTTAATCTCACTTTCTTTAGGTCTTCTTACTGTGATATAGTTTACTCCTTCTATCCTGTCTTCATCGTTTCTTTTTTCTTCTCCGCAAAGAATATCTAGGGTATATTTTTGGCTTAGTTCTTTTGCAAAAGAGTGTATTCTTATTGCTTGTGCAGATGCGATGGGAAAAAATTCATCAACGATAAGAAGTATTCTTTTCTTCATTATTCTTTCCATTTATATTGCTTTTTTAAAGCTTCTGTATTCCAATTCTGTTAGGCTGTTTTTATTTCCATAAGCTTTAAATATCGTTCAAAACTGTACAAATCTTATGAAGGTGTTATTTATTGTTCCTCCTTTTGGTTTTCGTAAGGAAGGAGAGAAAATTAAGCAGAAAAAGGGATTTATGCCTCCTATTGGAGTAGCATTGCTAGCGACTCTTTTGGATGGGGTAGGTCATGAGGTTCGTATCCTAGATATGCAGATTGATCAGTTAACTGAGCATGAACTTATTGATTATGTTAAGGAGTATAATCCTTCTTTTGTTTGTCTTGCTATGCTTGATGCCACTGCTACTTTGGTTCATAAAATCTTTCATGTGTTGAAATCTTCTTTACCTTCTTTGATTACTGTTGCTGGTGGTGTGCATGCAAGTATGTATCCTAAAAAAGTATTAGAAGAGAATAAGGATATTGATTATATCGCTGTTGGTGAAGCTGAATATACTCTTCGTGATTTAGTACATGCTTTAGAGGAAAAAGAGGATCTTAAAAATGTCAAGGGTTTGTATCTTCGAGAAAATAGTGAGATTATTTCTACCGGATATAGGCCTGTTGTTCAAGATTTAGATGAGTTTCCTATTCCTTTAAGGAAGTTTTTTAATCTCAACAAATATATTCCTACACCTAATCAGTATAAGAGAATGCCTGCTACCAATATGGTCACAGCTAGAGGTTGTACGTATTCTTTGTGTACTTTTTGTTTTGAGTCAACAGATTATGTGCGAGAAAAAGGTTACCGAAGAGTGAGTGTACAAAGAGCAATTGAAGAAATTCAATACCTTCAAAAAGAATATGGTATACGAGAAATTGTTTTTTGGGATGATGAGTTTCTTATGGGCGGTGATTGGGTTGAGGCTTTTTGTGATGCTTTGATTGCACAAAAAATTGATCTTGTTTGGAGTTGTTATGGAAAAGTTAATTTTGTGAAGCCAGAGCGTATGAAGAAAATGCGAAAGGCTGGGTGCTGGAATATCTTCTTTGGTTTAGAATCTGGAAATCAAGAGCTGCTGAATTTTATGAAGAAAGGACAAACTTTAGATATGATGAAAAATGCTGTGAAATGGGCACATGATGCCGGCATAGAGGTACGAGGTTCTTTTATTCTTGGCCTTCCTTTAGAAACCCCAGAAATGGGGCAGAAGACTGTTGATTTTGCTTTATCTTTAGATTTGGATTATGGGCAGTTTAATTTAACTACTCCCTTTACTGGGACTGAAATGTATGAAGCTTGCAGAAGTGGAAAGTATGGAACTTTTAATGGAGAAGAGGATTTTGACAAGTATACTACTGCAAGTGTTGTTTTCCTCCCTAAGGACTATCAGAGTGAAAAGCAATTATTAGAATTGCGTGATCAGGCGTATAGAAAGTTTTACATACGCCCAAAATATTGGTGGCTAAAAGTGAGAAGTATTAATTCTTCAGAGGATTTTTTGCGATATTGGAGAGGATTAGTTTTCTTGTTGGAAGTTAGGTTGCTTCGTCGTGGAGAGAATTATTAGATTTCTTTTTGTAGAGTAAGTAATATGTTGTTCCTATGATGCCTGTTGCATAGTTCATAAGGATAATTATAAAATACACTCCTACTGAAGCTTCTGCTGGAATATTTATTAGAGTAAAGAGATAGACTCCAATTCCTTCTTTTATTCCAATACCATTTGGTGTAAGAGGGATAAGACTTGCAATAAGTGTGACTGCATTGATGAGTATTGCATACCAGAGTGAAATATTTAGCCCCATTGCTTTGAATATTATTATTATGAGTAGTGCATTCCCTAATGGTCTTAAGAGTGTGATGATTGTATTGATAGCAATTTTGTCTTTGTGATTGTGTATGAGGTTAGAAAATGTTCTGTGAAATCCCTGGAAGCTTCCTGCATATTTGCCCATAATTTTTCTTGCGAGTTTTCTCCCTGGTGAGGAAAAGATGAATAGCCCAGAACTTATGAATATGATTGCAACTATGAGCCCAAGGTATAGCTGGGATGATTTCAGGATTGTAAATAAACCTAATGCTGCGATGATGCCGAAGATAATAAGTGTGATGAGTTTGTCTGTGAGAGTAATTGCAGTGCTTTCTCCAATATCAAAGCCTTTCTCTTTTGCGAGGTAAATAATGGAGAGGTCTCCTGCTCTTCCTGGAAGGATAAGGCCTAGAGAAAACCCCATGAGATAAAAGCGCATCCACTCTCCGAATGGAATTTGTTTTTTTGAGTCAAAGAGTGCTTTTAGGCTATACCCTGTGATGAGAATAGAGATAATGTATACTCCAAGACCAACTATTATCCAATTAATATTAATTGCTTTCAATAATTCAATGACTTCTTCTAGGTTTATTTTGCTGAGGAGAAAGACAATAACAATGACTGCAATACTTACTTCAAGAATTGCCTTAAGGTTTTTCTTCATTCTTGAAAAGAAGTTTGGGTTGTTTAAATATTTTCCTTAGGAGAGTGTTCTTTTTAGTCCTTCTTCTAAATTAATCTTAGGGTTCCATCCCCATACTCTTGCTTTGGTATTATCTAGAATATAGCCCCACATTTCATTTTCTCTATATGGAATGGAATTCTCTATTTGAAAATCCCCAACAATTTTTCTAGCTTTTTCTATAACTTCTTTCATAGAAATGTTTGTTCCAGAAGAAGCATTGAATATGCCATTTACATTTTCTTCCAAGACATGGATTATGAGATTTACTAAGTCATCGATGTATAAGAAATCTCTTTTTTGTTTTCCTTTTGTCATTCTGAAAGCAGCTTCTTTTGTTTTTAAGTACTCTTTTAGTGCCGGAATGAACATGGTTCCTGTTTGTTCTGGTCCATAAATCATGCTTGCTCTAAGAATGCAAGTGTTTGTTCTTTCTAAGCAAAGTTTTTCTGCTTCTGCTTTTGTTTTAGGATAGTCCTCTTTTGGATTGATAAGCATATCTTCAGTGTATGGCGTTGCATTTCCTTGGTAGACCATTCCAGAACTAAGAAAGATTACTCTTCCCTTGTGTTGCTCGAGGATATTTCTTGTTCCTATTACATTTGTTTTGTGTAACTCTTCATAGCTTCCCCTTGTTAATGAGGCTAGATGAATTACTGTGTTTGGTTTTGTTTGTTGAAAAATATTATTTATTTGTTCTCTGTTTGTAATGTCTCCAATAAGATATTGTACTCCTTCTTCATTTCCTTTTTGCCTACTGAGGACTGTTGTGTTATATTCTCTTTCTCTTAGTGCTCTTACCAAGCTTTTTCCGATAAATCCATTTCCGCCGGTAACAAGAATTTTATGCATGTTTTTGTAGATATTCCTTATACCAACTTATTGTTTTTATTAATGCATCATCCGTGCTGTGTTTTGGTGTCCAGTTTAACAATGTTCTTGCTTTCTCTGAGCTTAAATATTGGTGTTTGATTTCTCCATTTGCTTCATTAAGAATGACAGGTTCATGGTTGTTTCCATAGAGTTGCATTATTTTTTTAACTAATTCAAGAACAGTTATTTTATTTGCAGTGCTGAGATTGAAGGCATGGCCTTTGATTTCAGGTCTGTGAAGATTTTTTGCTAAAGCAATATTTCCATCTGCTCCATCTTCTATGTAAATGTAATCTCTGATATAAGTCCCGTCACTTCTTATAACTGGCCTTTCATTGAAGAAAAGAGATCTTATTGTTCCGGGGATTATTCTGTTCCAGTTTAAATCTCCTGGTCCATAAAAATTCCCACAGCGAGTGACTCCAACAGGAAGCCCATAGGTTTTGTGATAGCTTCGTGCAAGAAGGTCAGTGCAGGATTTCGAGACATCATAAGGGTGTTCTCCTTCTACTGGTGTTTCTTCAGTGTAAGGTAATACCTTTTGTGTTCCATATGCTTTGTCGCTGGATGCAACTACTACTCTTTGCACCATTTTACTTTGTCTGCAAGCTTCTAAGATGTTCCAGGAGCCTTTGATATTGCTTTC
This sequence comes from Candidatus Woesearchaeota archaeon, assembly GCA_016235495.1. GTDB lineage: Archaea > Nanobdellota > Nanobdellia > SCGC-AAA011-G17 > GW2011-AR17 > JAGVZZ01. The sequence continues at coordinate 9,776 of JACRKH010000033.1, read as the reverse complement.
GAAGGTTGAAAGTGGGGATCTGATTGCGGTCTGTACAATAGTTTGTGCTCCTAAATGAAAAACAGTGTCTACTTCGTATTCATTCAGTGCTCGCTCTACTGTGTGATAATCTTCAAGCCCGCCTTTGACTAGTGTACACTGGCGATCCATGCTTTCTTGGAAGAAAGGAGATGAGTGCATGTGATCGCGTACCAAAGCAATGATATGCGCTTTCTTTTGCAAGAGCTGGCGTATAAGTGTGCTTCCAAGCAGACCAGGGCCTCCTGAAACGAAGACATTTCTTTGTCTCCAGAATTTTTCATCTATTACCATATTTTCCATGGTGCATTTCCTTTGTTCCACATCTCATTTAGAACTTCCATATCTCTATAGGTATCCATACACTGCCAAAAATCTTGGTGTTGATATGTTAATAGGTTTTCTTCTTCCGCAAGTTTTTGCATGGGTTCTTTTTCTAACATGAGATTTTGATTCTCTGGCAAATAATCAAAAATATTCTTTTTGAAGACGAAGAAACCACCATCAATCCATGCATTGGGCAGTTTATCTGTTTTATTAAAACCCTGAACTTTATTTTGATTATCAATTTTTAAGAAACTCCATCTTGGCGGGGGGAGAATTGATGTTACTGTTGCAATTTTCTGGTGAGATTTGTGAAAATCTATTAACTTTTGGATATCTATATTTGCAACTCCATCACCATAAGTTACCATAAAGTTATCTCCATCAATATGTTTCTCTATTTTTTTAACTCTTTTTCCTGTATTGCTATCTAATCCTGTATCAACTAAGGTTATGTTCCAATCAGGCATTTCATTTCTGCCGTGGTGTATTTTCTTCCCTGTCTTAGGATTAATTGTAAAATCTCTTGTAAAATCTTCAAAGTTTGTGAAGAATTCTTTAATCATTTCTCCTTTATATCCTAGGCAAAGAATGAAATCATTATGACCAAAATGTGAATAAATCTTCATAATATGCCAAAGAATTGGTAGTGATCCTACTTTAACAAGGGGCTTAGGTTTGTATACAGTCTCTTCTTTGAGACGGGTTCCCATTCCACCACATAGAATAACTACTTTTTCTTTGTCCATAAGGCTAGTCTCCACTTGATGAGATTTTTGACAAATTCTGATATTATTTTCAAGGAAACATTTGATTTCCCCTTTTTTCTCTCATCAAAATGGACATTGATTTCCTGAGGTTTATAACCTTTATGAAGTAGTTTTATCATTATTTCTGCGTCCGCAAACCAGTCTTTTGATTTTAAATCTAAAGTATCATAAATTTCTTTTTTAAAGAATTTAGGCTTTCCATTAATATCCCTTGTTGTTGTTAAGAAAAGGATCTTGAAGATTCCGTTATATCCAAATGAGGCAAGGATTCTTTTCCATCCATCTCCTCTATTATACCTTATTCCTTTGCAAAAGTCTGTATTTGAATTTTCAAAGCATTTTAAAACTCTAATTATATCATCAGCTGGAACTTGTCCGTCTCCATCGATGAAACCAATTATGGGACTTGTTGCTGCATTCAGTCCATTTATCACACCCCACCCATAGCCTTGATTGACTGCTATATCTACTGTTTTTATCCGGCTATCTGCATGTGCAAGTTTTTCTACAATCTCTCTTGTTCGATCTTTGCATCCATTTTCTACGATAACTATTTCAAAGTCTAATCCTTTTTGGTCAAATGAAGTCATGATATCGGTAATGACTTTTTCTGCTATTGCCTCTTCATTGTACATGGGCATTACGAGTGAGAATTTTTGCATGGATGTTGGAAATTTTATTTATTTTTAAGTTTTATTGTTTTTTCTTCTTCCAAAGCTTTAAAAAGCATGAGTTTTTTAGAGAGCAGATGCTCGCCTGTAATTTATGTGGAAGTACGAAGCTTATAGACTATGTTGATTTTGGGAAGTATAGGCTACAAAAATGTTCTCAATGCGGATTATTATTTACTGACCAGACTTCTTTAGATACAAATTCGTTATATTCAAAGGATTATTTTGATGGTGTGCATGGCAATTTCTTTGCTGATTGTAAGGTAGGATATGAAGCACGTTTAGATACAAGTAAAAAGCTTCAGAATTTTAAACAGGTTCTTTTGCAGATTAAAAAGATGAAAGCCAGTGGAAAGTTCATGGATATTGGCTGTGCAACTGGTGTTTTTTTAGACATGGCAAAGAAGGAAGGCTATGATGTTGTTGGTGTTGATATTTCTGAATTTGCTTGTAGCTATGCTACTGAGAATTTTGGCATAGAAACAAAAAAAGGGAAGTTAGAAGATCTTCATCTGCCTGATAAAAGTTTTGATATCATTACGATGTGGGATGTTGTTGAACATGTTCCTGATCCTCACACTTTTTTGCATGAAGTGTATAGAATTTTGAAGGATGATGGGCTGATATTTATTCTTACTGTAAATGATTCCAGTCTTATGGGATGGATTGCTAATGGTATTTATCGAGGGACTTTTAAACTTGTTCCGCAGTTTACACGAATGATACATCCTATTCATCATAATTATCATTTTAAACAGAAACATTTGAAGCAGTATCTAGATATGGCAGGTTTTCAGATAGCTTGGAAGCAAAAGAGTGAGATGCCTGTTGAAAATATTGAAGGTGGAAAATTTATAAAGGGTACTGCTCAGATTCTTTATGCAGTCTCTGAACTTAGTAATCTTCAGCATGAAATTCGAGTGATAGCAAAGAAAAAATGAATAAGACAAGCGGTTTTTGGTATACTCTGTTTGATTTTCCTGCAGTGTATAATTCTGTGCGATACTTCTTATTGGGTGGAAAGAAAAAAATGTTCTCTGCAATACAAGAAGCTGTGGCTTTAGAGGATGGTGAGAGTCTTTTGGATGTAGGCTGTGGTCCTGGAGAGTTAAGTCAGTTGTTTGGTTCTGCATATGCTGGCTTGGATTATTCGCAGAGGTATGTGGATTATGCGAGCAAGAAATATGCTGGGAAAAAATTCTTTCAAGGAAATGTTTTAGATTATAGCCTCCAAGAGAAATCTTATGATATTGTTTTATTAGCTAGTTTTATTCATCATTTTAGTGATGAGGAAGTTGATTTTGTTCTTAAAAATGCTGCTCGGGTTGCAAGGAAAAGAGTTGTTCTTTTGGAACCTTGCCCTACTGGGAATATTTTTGGAAAGTTTCTCTTGAAAATGGATAGAGGTGCGCATGTTCGTTCTGTTCTAAGACAGAAGGAATTTATTGAAAAGTATTTTCAGGATGTTAAAGTAAAAGAATTCTCTTCTGGCTTGTATAATCTTTCTCTTTTAAGAGCGGAAGTAGCTTGATTTTCATACAGGATAAGTAGTAGTTCTTAGTGCTACAGAATATTTATAAATGGTTCTTAGTAGTTTTCTACTTTAGTGAGGAAGCCCTGAAAGCATATCTTGTTACCGGTGGGGCTGGGTTTATTGGAAGTAATTTTATACATCATATGCTTGCTGTTCATTCTAATGCTTATGTTGTCAATTATGATAAACTTACTTATGCCGGTAATCTTGAAAGTTTAGCTGATGTTTGTTCTTTGGAAAATTATTCTTTTGTTCAAGGTGATATTTGTGATGGAGAACTGTTATGAGACTTCTATTATGAATCTTGTTTCTTTGTGGATGCTCTTCTTCTAAATAATATTGCACGTATTTTTTTTGAAAAATTCCAGGAAGGGGATGTTAAGAGGCATTTTGCAGATATGTCTAAAGTAAAAAAGCTTCTAGCTTTGGAAGCAAAAATTTCTTTAGAAGAAGGACTTCGAAAGATTTTAGTTACTGATATGACTTAGTATACAAGAGCTTCCTTCAGTTGCTTTTCTTTTCCATCCACAAGTTTCTACTGCTCGGCAATAATGACCATTTGCAAGGATTTCATTTGTATTAAATTCTTTGTTTAAGGTTTCAAGTGCATCACAGTTTTCATTTGTATAAAAATCACTGTACACACTATTTATTTTTTCAATGTAGGAATATTCTTTGTTTACTTCAAACCATCCAGATGCTGAGCTGACATTGTAATAAATTGCTGCATAAGAATAGATTGCTCTTGAGTAGGTTTCTTGGGAAGCTTCGTTAAACATAAGAAAGTGACTATCTGGATCAAGTATTGGCAGGAGTGTAATAGCTTCTTTTCCCTCTTGATTCCAGTCTTTTATGTATGGAGTTTTTTTTAGATTATATGTCACTGATGCTAAAGCCACGAGGATTAATCCTATTGTTAGGATTGTTTTCCAATTCTTTTTTATATTTTGATATTGTATTCCTAAGAATGTTATACTAAGATTTAAAATGAGAAAGTCTTGCCATGGATCTGGGTAAATATACTTTATGATTGGAACAAATAAAGTTAATCTTGTTAGATAAAGAAAATCTAGTATAAGGATTGGGAGGAAAAAATAAAGCCAGCTTTTATCTTTTCTTTGCAGATAAAATATTGAAAATGTGATTATCAATGCTATCCCTATGAATACTCCGGCAAGGTTATTCCAAAAATAACTGTGCCAGTTTGTGAGCCATTGACTAAATCCAAACTGCAGGAATCCTGTTTCTTGGGTTGCCTTAAGAAAGTGGAATAACCAAAATGATGAGAAGAGTATGCTTACTAGCATGAGAAGAATAAGTTTTATTTTTTCTGCGTTGTTTTTGATTAGAAATAAACCTAAAATAAATGCTGCTCCAAGAACTGTTTCTGTTTGATGTGTGAGAATTAGTCCTGCAAGGATAAATGGAATAAGAATTGCTTTCCAGTTAAATTTTCTTTCCCTAAAATAGATGCAAATGTAGAAGAGATAGGTTAGGAGCACTAATGCCATGAGTGAGGGTATTCTCCCTTGTTTTAGAATTGCTCCAATCATCATGGGATTTGCGAAAATAAAAAGGAAGAGTGCTATTCTTTTTAGCTTTGAGATACCTAGTTCTTTTCCTATGAGCCAAGTTCCGAGCAATGCGAGTAGAAATAAAACTATTGTTGAAATGAATACTGCAAGCATAATATTGCCTAAGACTTTGTAAATAGGGAAGGTAAAAAATACCCAGCCTGGAGGGTAGATATTAAAGAGTGTGAAGCCATTGTACCAAAGAGGAACATGGCCAAAAAATCCATATTTACTGAAGAAGATAATATCTGGAATATATGCTGTAAGGTCGTTTACTGTATCTAAAGGAAAGACAGAAAGGATTTTTGCAAAGTTGATAAATCTCCATATAAAATTGAGTGTCAATAGAATTATTGGCATGAGAAATATTTTATCAGATGTTCTCATTTCATTTCCTCATGTCTGCAAGAAGACCGAAGAGCGTGATTTGTATCCCTACGAGAATAAGCATGGCAGAGAGAATAACTCTTGGTAATCCTCCCGTCATTCCTGTGCTTAATATATTATAGACAATCCAAAGTCCGGTGAGTATTCCTATTGTAAATAATGTTAGTCCTATTTTTCCGAAGAATGCCAAAGGGTTGTAGTCTCTATAAATTCTAAAAATGTTTATCCATGCTTTGATTGCGTAGTCCATTGATCCTTTCATTAGCCTGCTTTCTCTTGTTTTCCTTGTGTTTATTGATATTTCTTTGATTTTGAATTTTTCCCGTGCTGCACGAATGAGCTGCTCATGTGTGTATGTGAAATCTGTGTTGTATTTAATGGTCTCTGCGAGTTCTCTTGTGAATGCGCGAAAGCCTGTTGTTGAATCTGTAATTTTTGTTTTTGTAAGACCTGTGAATACTTTTGCAAAAGCAATGTTTCCCATCTTCTTTACAAAAGGCATATCTTCTATTTCTCCTGTGAATCTACTTCCAATTACTAAGTCATACCCATTTTCTATTTCTTTGATAAGTAAAGGGATGTATTCTGCAGGGTATTGTCCATCGGCGTCTGTATGTACAATAATATCTCCCTTTTCTTGTAAGCAGTATTTCATTTCTGATTTGAATGTTTCAGCAAGACCTTTGTTTCGGTTGTGAGAGTAGACTATTGCTCCTGCTTTTTCTGCGAGTTCTTTTGTTTTGTCTTTACTTCCATCATTAAGCACTAGAATTCTATATTTGTATTTTGTTTTAGACATTTCTGCCTTGATTTCTTCGATAACTCTTGTAATACTCTCTTCTTCATTATAAGCGGGAATTGTAATGATAATCATAGCTTTGTTTTTTTAATTTTGATTTAAAAAGCTTCCTCATCTGGGCTATATAGTTAAGTAAAACTTATAAAGCTTTGAATTCTAAGCTGAACTGCTTTATGGAAAGAACGACTACTGTTACCGCATCTAAGACTATAAAAAATGTTGCGTTTGTTTATTTGAAAATAGAGAATACTGGTTATGTTCTTACTGATGATTTGGGTTATAGTGCACTTCGCCGGCCACAATTAGGTTTACAATATATGTGTGCTGTTCTAGAAAAGAAGGGAATACATACCATGATTTATGATCAGTCCGTGCAGGATTTCACCAAAGAATGGTTGTTTGACCAGTTGAAGGGTTATGATATGATTGGATTTTCTTGTTCTGATCCTCAGGAGCCTCGAGTGAGAGAATATTGCAAGGAACTAAAACAGAAGTATGATATTATTACTATTGTTGGTGGTCCGAGTACTTTTTGGACGAATACTTTTTTAGAAGATGGTTGTGATATGGTTATTCATGGTGAGGCTGAGTTAACCATACAAGAGATTGTTGATTATTATGAAGGAAAAATGGCACTGAGTGATTTGAAAGGTGTTTCTTATATGGAGAATGGAGAGATTGTGAAAAGTGCTCCACAAGAACAAATTAAAAATTTGGATGATTTACCTTTTCCAGACAGGTCTAAGGTTGATGTAAATTCTTATCATGATTATTTCTTATTTGGTATGCGAAAACCTTATGTGACCATGACTGCTTCTCGTGGCTGTATATATAGGTGTTCTTATTGCAGCTCTCCAACTATTTGGAGTTTTAAGGATCGAAGAAGAAGTGTTGATAATGTAATTGCTGAGGTTGATGAGGTAGTTGCTAAATATGGGGTAAAATATATTGCTTTTCAAGATGATATCTTTGGAATTACTCCTGACTGGATTCAAGATTTTTGTCAAAAGCTTATTGCTAAGCCTTACAAAGTAAATTGGATGTGCATTATTCATCCTTTGACTCTGAAGGGGGATGATATAAAAAAGACTTTAACTCTTATGCGAAAAGCTGGTTGTGATACTTTATCCTTTGGTTTGCAATCTGCTGATGAACAAATATTGAAAAATATTAATAGACTTCCTCAAGAGCCAGCAAATATAAAACTGGTTTTGCATGAAGCAAATAAATTAGGTTTTGTTACTGGAGTTGCTTTTATCTTTGGGTTGCCTGGAGATACTTATGAAACTATTGCAAAAACAAAGAAGTTTGCAATGGAGTGTGAAGCAACACTTGTGAATTTTTTTACTTTAATGATTCTTCGCGGTTCTGAGATGGAGAAGCAGTTTAAGAGTGAGGCTGATGCTTGTTCTATACCTCAACAAGAGCTTTTGAAAATGACACAACAAGCTTCTAAGGAGTTTTATAGTAAGCCTAAAAATTTACTTCGCATAACGCAGAGAATCTTGAAGAATAATCCAACATGGCCTTTGAAGGTGGGAACAACTTGTTTGCCTTCTATTCTAGGAAGGATTGGATTTACTTATGCAAAGAAGAAAAGAAAGATTAGAGTTGCACAGGATATGCCATTACAAGCTGAGACTGCATAGAAAAGTATAAAAACTGGGTTCTCTTGTTTGCTGCTATGAAGAGAGGAATGCCTTTAGGAGTGAAGCTTATTTCTATTCTTGCTTTTGTGCTTGCTACTATCTCTGTTTTACTTGCTGTTGTTTTTGGGTTGAGTGCAATTTATGCGATACAGCATGCTGCTGAGCTGGAAAGTTCTGTGACAGCTGATGAGCTTGCAGTGCTCGGTTCTGTTGCTATTATTGCTCCTCTCTTTGGGTTATTTGCTTTGTTTTTTCTTGTTACTGGAGTTGTTGATCTTCTTATTGGCTTTACTTTCTGGAAGGGGAGGAATTGGGGAAGGATTTTGCTCCTTGTATTCTCTCTTGTGAGTGTTGTTGCTTCGTTTGTCGGCCTCTTTACTATTTCTTTGACAAGTTTAGACTTTCTTATTTTCTTTGTGAAAGTCGCTATTGCTATTCTCTTGATTTGGTATTTGAGAACAAAAGAGGTCAGAAAATATTTTGGAGCAAAAAGATTTTAATTGTTCATACCGCTCATACCGAGGACCATCTTTAAGCCCTTGAAGTTTCTTTTGATATCTCTTAGGTTTCTCATTTTAGATGCTCGTTTTAAAATGTATCTTGGTCTTATGTAGAATTTTCTGAATGCAAGATGCTGCATTTTTTGAAGTTCTTCAATATTGGGATAGCCTTTTACTAAGAATACTGGTGCGAAGATGTGGTAGTCTTTGAAATTCTTAGTCAGTGCCCCCCATTTATCTGCAGTGTTCCAGAGTTCTGTTCCAGGGAACGGTGTTGCGATGGAAAACTGTGCATAGTCTGGGTCTAATTCTATTGCGAAGTCTATTGTTTTTCTTCCCATCTCAGGTGTCTCTCCTGGAAGGCCAAGGATGAATGAGCCACGCACTTCAATGCCTGCTTTTTTTACCATTGCAACTCCTTTGCGAATCATTTCTAATGTTGTTTTCTTTTTTATATTGTCAAGCATTTCCTGATTCCCAGATTCAATGCCGAAGAACATGTTCCAACAGCCTGCTTTTGCCATTGCAGTGACAATTTCTTCATTGATAAGATCTAATCGTGATTCACAGCTCCATGCGATTTTAAGATTATTTTTTTCTAGTGCTTCACAGAAATCTAAAACCCATTTTTTATTCATGGTAAAAATGTCGTCCCAGAATGCAATCTCCTGTACATTGTATTTTTCTTTAAGATGTTTTATTTCTTCAATAACATTTTCTACACTTCTCTGCCTGTATTTCCCATTTGCCGAAGCGCAGAATGTGCATGTATAAGGACAACCTCGTGTGGTCATCATTTGGAAGACATTCTCTGAAACTCTGTAATTATTTGGAAGGGAATTATACTTTTTCATATCGAGAAGGTGTCTTGCAGGTATGGGGAATTCATTGAGATCACGTACGGTTATTCCTTCAACAATTTTCTTCTCTAAGAAGGGTTTAGGATCTTTTGCAATGTCTCTGAAGATATATTCTGCTTCTCCTTTGATCACCATGTCACAGCCAGTGTCACGAAGGGTTTCTTCCGGCATTTGTGTCGGGTGTGGGCCACCTATAACCACTATTGTTTCTGGGAAGGATTGTTTTATTGCCTTTGTGATTTCAATAGCTCTGTCTATGAGGATAGTGACTGTAGCAAGGCCGACAATGTTTGGTTTGAATGCTTCCATTTCTTTGAGCACATCTTCCTGTGTTTGTTTATAAGTTGGGCAATCGAGAATTTTTACTTCATGTCCAGCTTCTTCAAGCACTGCAGCAATGTAACAGAGACCTAATGGAGGAAGATGACCACCTATGTCTTCACCGACTTCATTGTTATATCTTTCCCTCATTGCATATGGGGGAAATATGAGCATGACTTTCATGTTATTTTTTCTTTGTTTGAGGCTTTTTAAGGTTTATGGAGATTTAGCTCTGTAGAACACTTTTGTATTCTTAGGCTATAAAAGGTAAAAACAAAGAATTTGTTTGGTGCTTTTTGCACCAAATAGCCTTTTTCGAAGGAAAATAAAAAAGAGCAGAAATATTTTTTCTATTAGTCTTGATAATCT
>JACRKH010000005.1 GCA_016235495.1 Candidatus Woesearchaeota archaeon | reverse complement strand
TAGAAGTTGTTTTGTAAAAAAAAATTTCTATGCAGAGATATTTTTCAGAGGATAAAAATAATTTTTGGGATTATTAGGAGGTTTGTTTAGTGAGCATATGGCCTATATCTATCAAATCTGGAACATTTCTACAGAGCCAAACGTGAAAAAACTTTATAAAGCTTCCTTCCCCTAGAACTATATGCAAGATTTTTTTACTCCCAAGAGCATAGCAGTGATAGGAGCATCAAAGGAAGAAAACAAAGTAGGCCATATTATTTTTAAAAATTTATATAAAACATTCAAAACATTTGCAGTAAACCTTAATACAAAAGAAATTTTAGGGGAAAAGGCATATCCTTCAGTAAAGAAAATAAAAGAAAAAATAGACCTTGCCATCATTGCTATTCCAGCAGAATTTGTTTTGCAGGCGGTGCAGCAATGTGGTGAGCATGACATAAAACATATAATCATTGTTTCCTCAGGTTTCAAAGAAATTGGCAATGAACGCCTAGAATATGAACTCAGCAAACTGCTCACGAAGTATAACATAAAATCCATTGGCCCAAACTGCCTAGGAGTATTTGACGCGCATTCTGCTTTAGACTCTTTATTCTTACCCCAAGAAAAATTAACCAGGCCAAAAGCAGGGGGGATTTCTTTCATTTCACAGTCAGGCGCAGTAGGTTCAGCAGTTTTAGATCTATTAGCAGGAGAAAATGTTGGCTTTGCAAAATTTATCAGTTACGGAAATGGCACAAACATCTCAGAAACAGAGTTGTTGGAATATTTAGGCAAAGACAAACAAACAAAAGTAATCTGCATGTACATTGAAGGAGTAAAAGAAGGAAAAAAATTCATGGATATTGCAAAAAAAATAAATAAACCTATCATTGTAATCAAAGGAGGAAAAACAGAACAGGGGGCAAAAGCAGCAATGTCTCACACAGGATCCCTTGCAGGTTCATACGACATATACAAAGGAGCATTCAAGCAATCTAAGATTATTATCGCAGATTCTCTCGATGAAATGTTTCACATTGCAAAACTCTTCGAGAAATTACAAACACCAAAAGGAAAACGTATACAAGTTATCACAAATGGGGGAGGATATGGAATTCTCACCATTGATGCTTTAGGATTAAATAATCTCCAACTTGCACAGATGTCCTCAACATCCCATGCCTTCCTCAAACATCATGTCCCTAAATTGGTCATCATCTCAAATCCTATGGATTTGGTAGGAGATGTAACAAACGAGCGTTATGGCCTTGCATTAAATATCTGTGCAAAAGATAAAAACATTGACATTCTTCTTGTGGTGGTCTTGCATCAGACTCCTCTAATAAACAAACAGATCACAGAAGTCTTTAGAAAAGTGCAAGGAGGAAAACCAATAATAGTCATATCTACTGGAGGAACAACAACAAAGGAAATATCAGCCACCTTAGAAAACATAAACATTCCTGTCTTCGAATTTCCAGAAGAAGCAGTGCATGCAATAAAGAAATGGCTGGACTATTATAACTAACGCACAACCTTCAATGGTTTCTCACTGCGAAAACCACAATGCTTGCAGTAAAGCACATCAAACAACCCATCAGGAAATTTATGCTGGCCAACATGCAGTTCAGCATGGCACTCTGGGCAGAATTGTCTCATAAGAAAAAAGAAACACTCTCTTTTTATATCCTTTTCCAATTTTTCCAGAAAAGCTTTTAAGTGCTAAGAATATAAAATAAATATGTTCAATCCAGCATTTAGAACAAGAGTAGGAATAAAACCACTTATCGCCTTTGCTTTTGTTGTATTTGTATTCGTAGGCTTGTCTACAATAAATAATACGAATTTCTTTTCTAAGACTCCCAGTGGTGCAGCAGTGCAAGAGGTAACAGCAAATACATTTTCTACTTTGTCTTGGGTCATTATTGCATGCATATTGCTTATCATAATCATGTTTATCATTTGGTGCTTCCGCAGGAGCAAATAAAAATGAAAAAGAAATGCAGCATAAAAGCAAAAGATGCCATAAAATTCTATTATTTTAAATCCGTAAGAAAGAAAGATGCTCCCTATCTAATCTACATTCATGGCCTTGGGGGGAATGCAACGATGTGGAAGGAAATAGAAGCAGAGAATGTAAAACTCGGCCTCAATAGCATCTGTATTGACCTGAGAGGGCATGGTATATCAGACACGCCAGAGGAGCCTGAGCACTACAAACTCGAGAGAATTGCAGAAGATATCTGTGCAGTCATTAAGAAAGAAAAAATAAAGGATTTCTCATTCATAGGGCATAGTTTTGGGGGGAGTATGGCCATGGTCTTTTGCACAATATATAATTCTCCAAAACCCAGTTCCTTTGTTTTCATACAAAGCTGTTACGAATACCCCTATGCAAAGAATAGAGAATTGAACCTAAACCCTCTTATAAATATTTTTTTCAGGAAGCTTATAAAAATGAAGATTATCACAAACAAGGTCTTTCCCAGAATACCAGAATTAGATTTTTTCAAAGTAATCAAAGAAAATTTTATCTTCCAGATATTTGATGAGTTATATTATACCCCCATGAAAACAATATTTAACTGTCTGGATGCATCAAAGGAATACACAGACAAAGATGGAAAAAAGCTCGTTGCAATGTTAAAGAGTACAAAAATCCCGACTCTTATTATTTCCAGCAAAAGAGACGAAACAGTGCCAACTACCTACAGCAAGGAATTGCATAAGTTTATGCCTCATTCAGAATTAACCATTTACGAAGATGCAACACATTCATTGCCCATAGAAAGAGGAATAGAAGTCGGGCAGAGAATCAACTCTTTTTTGCAGAGGGGATAATATAACTATTCTTGATTTTTCCATCTTGTTGTTGAAACATTTTTTCGTTATCAAAGCCATAAAGGTGAACAAGAGGTCGTAAACATTCTTGGTTCGCAGCATGGTTGTGATAATACTCATTATACTCTAAATTGACTTTGAGGAGATGAGAAAGTACTGCCTCGGAAAGCTCTTTTTCCATTTTTTCTTGAATTTTTTGATTCTTTTGCAGTTCTACATGCACATCAAAATGCACATTCTGTTTTGCATCAAAACTATTCCCAATCATAAACCTATTTATTATCTTGCCATAAGAACTCTCTTGAATAGCATCGGAAATCTGCTGAGGATAAATATTATTTCCTCCGATAGAAATAGTCCCATCAACCCTCCCATTGACAAAAAGGAAAGGCAGTCGCAGGGTTCTATTCTTCCTAAGATATTTTTTGAGTTTTTCAGCCTCAAATGTTCTTAAAGTCTTTATAACTGTACTATACGGAATCTGTGCACCATTATCATGAAGATTATATTTTATTTTTGGAGAGCACACAGAGGGGTCTAATAAAGTAATAGTAAAATCTTTTTTCTTAGTATTCTCAATGTAATGCATCAAAGGATTGTATTGAAAAAGAATAGGGTTGCTTGCAGTCTGAAATAATGCTTCATTAAGCTTAGGATTATTTTTTGCCAACTCTCGCACAAATTCACTAAAAGGAGTTTCAAAGCCAACACCAATATCAATATCAGATGCCCCATAGGAAGAAATGATTGCAGCATGAAGATTCCCTAAGCGCGCACGGATATACTTCTTCCATGCAACGCTGCTTGCCTCACCGCCAGTCAGCACATCAATCTTGTAATCCTTCCATGATATTTTTGTGCTGTCAAATAAAGTTTTCAGAAAAGGAGGATAGCCAGCAATAAGATATTCATGCTTCTTACCTAGTTGCTTCATCGTGCGTATAATGTTATCAATATCTGCTGTGGCATTCTTCACCAAGCCAAAATGCTGAATAATCTCACAAAATTTCAATCCTGTAGACCACGGGCCATTCGACCAGCCGCTAAGAACAATATACTTTTTATGCTCTGAATCAAAAGTATAAAAAAACTCAAACTTTGCAACCTGAAACAGCAAAGCCTCCTCATCCAAAGACCGTATCCAGTTTGTTGGGGCGCCTGAAGAGCCAGAAGATTCCTCAATATTTCCTGTTTGTGGAAACTCTCCATACAGGCACCTCTGTTCATAGCCAAATCTTTTGATATAATTATTTTTATCTGTCTCTGGTACCTCTTCAATGCTTGAGAACTTTTTCTTCCCAGCAAAAGAAGTATAGGCAGGAACATGTCTCTTTGCATAGCCATGCATAGCAAAAGCCTTCCTTCGTGAAAGCTTCTCTAGAAGGGATGGAGAAACATGCTCCAGAACAGTTTTTGTCAGCCAGTAGTTGGAAAGAATACGCTTCTCAAAAAATCCCAGCCATGGCAGGATATCAAACCTCTTTCTTTTCATTTGATGTAAAGAGAGCAAAATTCCTTATAAGCCTTTTTGTTCAAGAAATTGTAACTTAACTTGGGTGAGAAACACTTATAAGCAAGTATTTATAAGGAAAATTATCAAAATCAGGAGCTATACCAAAATGTTAAATCCAAAAACTTTTCCAAGTGAACTATGGGGAGATGACAGACTTGAAGCATTTAGACGTTTAAGACCAGAAGGAGATCTTGTCCTCATAGTAAATGATGATCAAACAAATATATTAGAACCTACCGCTAATCTTGCCAGAGTGTATAACATATCCAACTGGAAAAATTCTGAAGGAGAATTTCCAGGAATTTTTGTCGTTGCATACGCTGATCCAAGACAAACCAGAGATGTGTATGAAGCAGTAGGAAGCGCTTTAAGAACAAACACTACAGCATATAACGGGTCAAAATGGAATGGAAGATCTATAGCTCCAGTAACAATTGGAGATGAAATAAGAAAAAGAGGTCTACAAGGAGTTTTCATTGGAGAACACGCAAATGGGCCTCTTGCAGATCCAGAGGCGTTCACAGATGAATTCAAATACAAAAATTCCCTTGTTCATATACAGGATCTAAAAATGGAAAACAAAGTTGGCCCTGATGGAACAAATATGAGTGGGAGAAAAGTCTTGGAAATGATGAATGAAGCAAATGCACATCCAAATTATTTATATCCAAATGTAGCAGTAGTATGGAGTACACTCGCTTCCGGACCAGCAGCACAGCTTGCACAGGGTCCAATAGGACAGCTAGAAAACGTAGCAATCCTTGCAGCGCCAAAGCGAGGTAGAGAAGGAAGTTATGCAATAGGCCTCTTTGAAGATACAATAAGAGCATTGATTGGAGACAAAGAATTTCCCCTGGTAAATGCTAGTTCTCTTAGAAATAGAGTGCCTGGTCTTCACTATTAATTTTTTATCTAAAAATAATTTTCTGACGAACAGCTTCTGTGCCAAGAGGAGTGACAAAATATTGTGCATTAAACAGATGCAGAGAATCAACAATAAGCCGCTGTCCTGCACCGCCCTTTCCAACAGCATTTACTCTCGTAGAAAATCCTCTTTTTGGGTTCACCATTTTAGCACAGATTTCCCTAGCTTGTTCTTCATCAGTAAAATGTGCACTATTTTCAATAGTTAAAAGCTTAACACCATCCTCAAGTGTACCCAGGAAACGGGCATAGCCACCTTTTCCAGCATCAAGTGCATTAACGAGAAGGTTATCACAAAGGAGATGAAGCTGTGTTTCTAATCCTTCTACAGATAATTCTGGAGAAATACTCATTTCTAGTTTCGTTCCTGCTGCCTTTGCAGAGAAGTTTTTCATAGAGGAAGAAAAAAATTCCGCAAGTTTAGCCTCAACCCAACTTGCCCTTCTTCCTTCCATTAACCCTCTAAAATATTTCTCAGTAATATCAAAACGAGCACCAGCTTTATCAAATAAATGGATATAATCGAAAGCCTCTTCTCGTACTTCTTGAGGAATTCTTCCATCTTCCAATATTTCTTTTAAACTTGTTCCAATCGTTCCAATTTTATCAAGATCAAGAGGAACTCCTTTTTTACTTTGGTGTAAAGCATCAGGGTAAGAAATTTGATTATATACCAAAAGATCCTCACTCACTCTCTCTTTAGCCTCAGGACAAAATGAACTTATTCTCTCAAGATAGGAATTCACCCAAAGCATAAAAGCAGTACTTCTAGAAAATAATCCCGCATCATTTATCCTGTGAATTCCACCATGAATCTCTTGTGCAGCATTATCTTTATCAGCACTCTCCGAAGCAATCCTTACACTTTCCTCAAGCGTCCTTTTATCAAGATCAGCAAGGGCATCTTCAAGACTTCTTTCTGCAGCAGCCCTATTCTCAGCCTCTCTATCTGCAAGCAAAGTCATGGATTGGAGTGCAGAAGATCCTCCAGTAACATTTTTAATATTTTTTATCCCATCACTAATAGCCCAAATAGAATTTGATATAAAACCTCTCTTATCCTCCCACCTCAGCGTATACACTGAGCTCGGTGCAAAATCTTTCCCTCCATACACAACCCCTTCTTGTACAAGAGGAAAATCACCGAGTAGAAGATCCCTTTGCCCAACAAGAACTTCAAGGTTTTCTATAGAAGCAGCATGTACATCTGATAAAGCAAGTGTTCTTGGATTTCCTGCAAACATTCTTCCATCCTCGTGAATAAAAATAGGGCTGGATGGCTTCCAGGATCCCATTGGACTTTCAGAATAGCGTGTAGAAAAAGCAAGAATATTCCCCTCTTCATCAAGAATATTCCCCATTTTATCTTCGGTAAAAGAAACATGATATCTTCTGAGCATATCCCTAAGTTTACATTGATACATTTCCATAGTAGCCTCTACTCTTTCAGAAAGATGGAATAAAGGTTCAAAACCAAGATAATATCCTACACCCCCCAATATTTGCTCAGGATAAAGAAGATTCATGTCTCCAAGCACAGTTTGTTCAACAAAAGCTTTTCCATGTCCATTATTCTTTTCTGCAAAAGGAACACGTATCTGTGAATCTTTATTGAGCATTGGAGAGAGTCGCGCTGTAATACGAAGAACTCCAAGAGGAGAGCCTGTAAGTCTTGCAAGCCTACCCACAGAATTTTTTGGATCTTCCCCAATAGCTTTATATGCAGCAACAAGTTCACTAGGATTATACCCTACTACTTCATAGAATGCGTGAACAAGCTGAAGATAATCTCTATGGCTTCCTCTTTTTCTTCCCCAATAACTTTCATCATGCCCAGATTTTTCAAGAAAAGACTCTAATCCTTCAGGAAAATGTTTCCTAACATATTCTATAGGATACTTAAATCCTGAAGCGTCCAATTCAGGTCCTTCTAAGTCAAATGGCATACCAAAATCACTGTATAACTTATTTAAAAGGCTTTTGTCACTGTTTATTTTTTCTTAGAATTCACAATCATTTCCAAAAGTAACTTCACTGCAAGATGCGCTGTTCTCTCATCGATATCAAACCTTGGGTTCAGTTCCATAATATCAAAACCTACCACATGCAGTTCCTTCATAATTCTCTTCAAAAGAAACAATGCTTGGTTGAAATGCATTCCTCCAGGAACAGGCGTAGAAACACCCGGAGCGAAAGCAGGGTCAAAGACATCCAGATCAATAGACACATACACCTTTCCTTTTGCTTTTTTCTTTATCTTCTCCCATGCCCACTCAGGTCCTTTTTCATACAACTCTTCTGCATAGACCACTTCTAGTCTTTCTTTTTTAATATTTTTCAGCTCTTCAATCTCAGGCTCACGAATCCCAATTTCAATGCACCTCCCCAAATCAATCTCCACATCAGAAAGCACGGAGCCATAATAGCCATGCATCGAAGAAACAATATCAGGATGTGCATCAAAATAAATCACAGTAACATCCTTAAAATTCTTTAAAACCTCAGTAGTAATGGAATGATCTCCGCCAAGAACAATAGGTATTTTATCTTTCAGCACCTCAACAGTCTTTGCAATTTTTTTCTTTTCTACATTCCCATAATCATGAATTTTCTGCTTTATCCTTCCAGAACCAACCTGTGCCAGAGAAAAAGTTCCCTTTCGCTTGAATACGCACCTTTCATAGGCAACCTTTCGTATTGCATCAGGACCTCTTTTGCATCCAGATCGTGCGGAGTGGCTCCCAGATTCATCAGGAACCCCTATCAGAACAAACTGAGCATCCTGTAATGGTTCATTTGCATACACAAACTTCATAACCAGAAAGAACACAAAGTGCTTTATAACCTTTACTTTTTGCCTAAAACAGGCCTCGCTTTTTTATACACACGATACTTGCGCTTTAATTTTCTTTCTTTCTTGCTTTTGCGCTGATTTTCAGAAGTATACTCCCCCATAGAAACAAAGAGAGCAAAGAAACTTAAATACTTTCTCCCTAAACCTTGCCACCAAATTTTCTCACGGCTTGAATATCCTCCCAATTCATCATACCACGGATTTCCTCATTTCCACCAGCTAATTCATCAAGCAAATGCTGTGTTCTTTCATCAGCTACAGGCTCAGCTTTTTCTTGAAAAGCATCATAATCCTCAAAGCCAGCAACATGAGTGTTGCGAACAATACCTCTATCAACAAGCTCAAAATCATCGAGTCTTTTCAATACTTCTGCATCCATAACAGTAAGCAGTTCTCTCTGTTGAATATTCCTCCTAGCAAAATCATTTCTTGATTGGCTGTAATCTGCAATCACACCATCAGTAAAGCGAACCACCTCTAAACAGTCTCTTTGATTTTTATAATAAGTGACAGGCCCCAATTTCTGCGCAACCCGTTCCAGCCCTAAAAGTTTAATTCTCTTTCGCACTTCTTCAAGTCTTCCAACCCTTGAAGATTTAAACACACCCCTATCCCAATTATAAAAGGCTTGATCATCAAAGACAGAAACAGTAGCAATATCTCTTGAAGTCATGAATCCCATCAAAGTCTCAAAATCATCTAAATTCCTCAGATACCGTGCATCACTATGCACCACAACAAGAAAACGCTCTTCACCTCTCTCCAAAAAAAGACATCTCTTCATCTCAGGATCGCTAAACCCTGGCAAATAAGCTGGAGCTTTCCCTATAGAAAGTGAAGAATAATGCCCATGCGCCAGGAAATTCTCAACCAAATATTCTTGAATGAGATTTCTTCTTTCTGCACTCATGATGACTCCTCGCTGTCTTCCTCACCCTCAAGCTCTTCCCAAAGGCTATCTTCAGCTTCATCATATTCTTCCTGGCTGATGATTTTCTTCTTAATCAGCAAGTCAAGCAAAGCATCAACTTTGTTGTACGCTGCAACAGCAATTTCCTCTGTGTCCATTCCATCATTGTCTTCTTCCATGTGAAAAACCTCCCTAAAAATGACTTACCTTTTCTTTAAAAAGCTTTCCAAACGGTTCATTGCTCGAACAATCTGTTTATAATCAGTGGCATAACTTAATCGAATATAACCATCCCCAGCACTCCCAAACTCTGTTCCAGGAACCACAGCAACATGTGCTTCTTTCAAGAGTTTGTTGCAGAATTGAAGACTCTTCATCTTTGTAGGAGTAATATTTGAAAATGCATAGAATGCTCCTTTTGGCATAGGTGTATGTAAGCCTAATTCATTTAATCTAGGCACAAGAAAATTTCTTCTTCTTTCATATTCCTTTCTCATTGTTTCAACATATTTCTTTGGAAGTGACAATGCTTTCAATCCTAAGAGCTGAGAAACATGTGGAGCACAAAGACTCATGTAATGTGTAGAGGTCTGCATTGCATCAATAATTTTTTTCGGTCCTGCAGCATACCCTAAGCGAAAACCACATAGCGCATAAGATTTCGAAAAAGTCTGAAAAGTTAAGACATAGTCCTTCATCCCATTCAGGCTTGCGGGAGAAACATGCTTGCTCCCATCATAGACTAATTTCTCATATGCTTCATCAGAAAAGATATACAAATCCTTGTCCACAGCAATATCAGCAATTTCTTCAAGAATATTTTTTTTGAGTACAGTCCCTGTAGGGTTGGAAGGAGAATTTAGTAAAATAACTCTGCTTTTCTTCGTCACTGCTTTCTTAATCAAATCAGGATTCAGTGCAAAGTCATCTTCTTCTTTCAAAGGAACATAGGAAGGCACGCCACTCACCAACTCGATAGCAGGGATATAACCTAGGTATCCTGGATTCGAGAGTATAACTTCTTCACCAGGGTCAAGTGTCGCAAGGAAGCCGGCAAACAATGCTTGTTGAGAGCCTGAAGTCACCAGCACTTCATCTGCATTAACTTTCACTTTATTTTCTTCTTTTAATTTTTTTGCAATTGCTTCACGCAATGCAGGAATTCCTTGCCCAGAAGTGTATTGATTCAACTTATTTTTTTTATTCTGCCTTATAATTTTCTTTAACTCCTTCACAAGAGCTCGTGGCATAGCAAAATCCGGCTCGCCAATGCTCAAAGAAATAGTCTCCTTGCTCTCCGAAGCAATCCTTGTCAACTTCTCAATAATACTAGAAGGCAAATCACTCTCTCTTTCAGACACATCTTCCATAGAGCTTCTAGAGTAGAGAGCTTAAAAAAGCTTTTGGAAATGTATTCGGATTTTTATGGACAAATTATATAAACCTGCAAACAGGCCTGTTCAAAATGGGAGAAAAATATTATATAGATACTTGTATCTGGCGTGATCACTATGAAAATCGATTTGGCTCCCAAGGAAGGCCTTTAGGAAAATATGCTGCAGAATTATTTCTCAAGATTATGAAAAATAAGGATATTATTATCTTTTCAGAGCACATTATCCACGAAATGAAGCAAGCATTTGCGCAAGAAGAAGTAGAAGATATGTTCCATATATTAGACGTAATGAACATTCTTCAAAAAGTTGAGATAACAAAGGCAGATTGGGAAGAAGCAAGAAATTTAGCCGATGAAAGAGATGTTTCCAGAGCCGATGCTTTGCATGCTGTTTTAGCGAGAAAACACAATGCTATTCTTATAACTCAAAATGTAAAAGATTTCAAAAAGTTCAGTGATTTTCTTTTCATAAAAAGACCGGAGGAAATTATTTAATCCCAACCCTTCTCTTTCGCCAATTGTTCAAAGACATCTTCTCTAATCTTTTTGAGTGCAAGATCAGAAATGGACTTTTTTGCCTTTCCTTTAAATTTTAAAAATTCATTCATGAGTTCTTCCCTATTGAGTTCCTCAAGTTTCTCTCTAATGGCATCTCTAATGAACTCGGTCCTTGTACTAAAATTATGCTTTTTAAGAGACTTATCCATGATCGTCAGCATATTCTCATCCAGTTTTAGACTGACCATTTCCATAGTAATACTAAGTGTATATTAAGTATTATTTAAGCTTTTCCAAGAGAACAGAGCCTATTTCCCATACCTACAAACTAAAAAAGCTTTTGGAAATTCACTTCTCTTTTTCTAATTTCTTTTTCAGTTCTTTATACTCTTTGATATACAAATCAATACTAGGCTTGAGATTTCTTTCCTTTTCATAAGCCCGTAAAGACTCGTAGTACACTATTCTATTCCTAAAATCAATGTTTATTGGAGGAAGGCCATGTTTTATAAAAATATTATTAAGAAGAATCCTTCCAACCCTGCCATTTCCATCCCTGAAAGGATGAATATTCTCAAACTGATTATGAACCACAGCCCCTAATACTAATGGAGGGTATTTTGTTCTGTTTGCAGTATACCATCTTACAAGCTCATTTAACAAGTAATATATCCTTTCAGATGAAGCACCTTCATGAATAATATTCCCCTTAGCATCCATGACGGCAACATCTTCTCCTTTTTTTCGAAGTTGCCCAGCAAAATGTTTTGAGTTCTTAAATACAATATAATGTATTTTCTTAATAAGCTCCAGGGAGATATGTTCTTTTGTACTTCGTATATATTCTATTGCTTCTTCGACGCCATAGGCTTCTGCAATGTCTTCTTTGGACTTATCTGGCCACTTATCTTTCTCTAAAAGATTTTTCACTTCTTTCTGATTCAATGCACTGCCTTCTATTGCATTCGTGTTATAAGTAAATATTTCTGAGAAGAGCGTCCAGTCTTTCTCCGAGAGATGGGATATTGCGAGAGGAATGTCTCCTTCTATTTTTTTTATAGCTTCAATCTGTTCCTGGGAAAGTGTAAAATATAAGGGATCTCTTATAATCTTATACTTATGTATTTCCTCAAGAATAAGCTTCTCTGCTATCTCTTTGCGCTCCTTGAGTTTCTCCTTCTGAAGATCACGGCCAAGATATTTTCTAAATTTATAAGTTTGGGAGCCTTCTCTGTAAGAATGTATAAGATAGTACTTTAGCTTCCCATCAATCTTTCTTTTTTCTAGATACATAAGAAGAGAGTAGGTGACCACATATTTAAACATTTCCTTATAAGGTGACCACACAAGCCCCTTTTTGTGGGCACCCATTCAACCCTTAATGGGTCACTCCTTTAAAAAGACGAAATCTATATAAAGGATGAGCACTCCTGAAAAACTAGAAAAAAGGATGTGTTCGGAATAACCTCAGCCTTTGCTAAGTAAAAAGTATGAAAACCTATAGGAACTTGTGGCATGAACTCTCCTCCTATGCAAACCTCGAGCTTGCATTTAGGAAGGCAAGAAAAGGGAGCAAAAAAAAGCCTATAGAGAAGGAAAATCCTATGAGGGCATATACAATTCTTTAGAAGGAATTTTTGCCTATCTTTCCCATGCAAATACTATCAGTTTAAGAAGAAAACAAGCAGAGGATATAGAAACATTCTACTCAAAAGAGGTCTCCAGCAAAGAAGTAAATCGTATGCTCAAGATTCACAAATCTTTATAAGGATAAAGACATTATATAATCATGCTAAACCTCAAGAAACTTATCCTTGATGTGTTCAACCCCCAGAAAGGGGAAAACATTATTCTTCTCAACGACTTTCCATCCAAAGAAAAACATGTAGACTTAGATTACATCCAAAGAAAAGAAATGGTAAAAATATGGTTCACAGCATTGCAATCTTTAGCAAAAGAAAAACATTTCACTGTGGAGCCTATAATCACCTATGAACCTACAAATGGAAATGGAGCCCCTTTGCCAAAAGAAGCAATCCAGAATAATAAGAAAATAAACCTCCAAAATAAATTAGATTCTTTAGGAAAGAAAGATATTGTTCTTGCAATCAACAAATTCTCTGCAACAGGTCCGCTGGATGAAAGAATAAAAAAACAAAAGTTTCGTGTTGCAAGCATGCCAGAGTCAAATATGGATATGTCTTCCTTTGAAGCAGACTATAAATTAGTAGCAAAGAAAGCAAAAGTCCTCAAAGCAAAACTCGACAAAGCAAAGGAAGCCCAGATAACTTTCTCTACAGGCCACAAAGTTTTCTTTGACATACACAATAGAAAAGGAATAGCTGATGATGGCATCTGCCAAAAACCTGGCCAGACCATTAACCTTCCCTCCGGAGAAGCATTTACTGCACTCTTTGATGAGAAAGGCTCAAAGACACATGGCTTCATTCCTGTTTACTATGAAAATACACTTTTAGTCTATGAAGTGAAAGAAAACAAAATCATAGATGTTATCTCAGATTCTCCAAGAGCAAAACAAATGAAAAAATTCTTTCAGGAAGATCCTGCACGTGCAAACATCGCAGAATTAGGTTTGGGCTGCAACGAAAAAGCAGTCTACATCAACAATGTGCTTCAGGATGAAAAGATTGAAGGCATGCACTGGGCATATGGATATAATGATTACATGGGTGGAGCAACAGGAGTAAGCTCATTCAAAGTGCCAGAGCATGCAATTCACATAGATATTATTTACACAAAAGATGCAAAGATAAAAGTAAAGGAAGTAAAACTCATCTACGAAAACAACACAGAAGAAATCATCATGGAGAATTCCAG
>JACRKH010000004.1 GCA_016235495.1 Candidatus Woesearchaeota archaeon | reverse complement strand
TTTGTAATATCTTCTAATGAATGTAATGTCCCTCTTAGGTGTGTTGTTCCTTTGTACACATCTGGAGCAACATGATGCTGGTTTTCTATAAAATCTAGCTCTGCATGAATTATATAGCTTCTCATAGAATCTCCATACATTCTTCTAAATTCACTTTCTACATGACCAGGAATAGTAATTGTGCAGGGAACTAGTCCTTTTATGTATGTGTTTGCTTCATAGTGTGTATGTCTGTCGCTCATAAATCTTGCATTGAAATATACTTGGTGTTTTCCTTCTGTGATGTCTTCCATTCTTTTTTGGAAATATAACTGCTTTTTAAAGCTTTTGTTTCAGTTTAAAGAGCTCATTTATATTCATTTCAAAGGCACAGGTTGGGAAGTCAAGAGAGAAGTTTTTTAGTACTTGAGGATGGATTTCTCCTAATACCCCATATTTTTTCCCATTCATGAGAATCTGTGCACATCTTCCTTCGATAAAACTAGGATTCTTTTCTTCTTTCATTTCGTATTCAAGATTTAATCCTTTGAGGAGATAGTCTACCATTTGTTTTGCTTTTGTAAAGTTCGCTCCTTTGTCTGCAAGCATCCAGGAAAGATGTTTTAGTGTCTGTGTTTTTGTTTCTGCTTTTTCATCGATGATAACGACTTCTCCTAGTTCGTAAACTTGCTGAGGATATTCTTGGGTATTATTCTTTTCAAAGAATTCTAAGAGTGAAGGAAGAATGAAGCTTCGGATGCAAGACCACTTTGAGGAGATAGGGTTTGCAATCTCAACGCAGTCATAGTCTTTTATGTTCATTTTATCAAAAAGGATTTCTTTGTTTGTGAGAGTAAAATTAAGTGTTTCTTGTGCTCCAAAGCCGGGAAGTACATTTCTTATGCTTTCACAGAATATTTCAAATTCAGCAAGTTCTCCTATCGTAGGAATGTTTGGAATGACTGGGTCAATGTTGTTATACCCATAAGAGATGAGTATGTCTTCGATAATGTCTACAGGGTGTAGAATGTCTTGTCTATAAGAAGGATATTCTAATTCTAAAGAATCTTTTGCCTTTTTTACATTATAGCCAAAGCGTTCTACAAGTTCTTTTAATTCTTTGAGAGAAAATTTCATGCCTGTCAAACGCTCAATATCTGTAAATTTTACTTTTGCTTTTTTCGGTGTGAAGTCTGGTGTGATGATTTTTTCTTTTCCATAGTCTATTTCTACTGTTTCTATTTTTCCTCCTCTATCTGCAAGTGCAGAACTGAGGATGTTTATTGCTACTTTTGCTGCTTCCAAATCAGTTGCAGTCACTTCAAGGAAGAGGTTCTTTGTTTCTTTTGTTACTTTACCTGTTGCTTCTGAGTTGATAATGGGGGGAAACGATGCAATAACATTATTTTTATCAATGATAATAGGATATTTATCATATTCTTTGAGAAGATGTGCGTATTCAATTCCTTTGGGATGCCTTTCTAAGACTTCTTTGAGTGTCATTTCTTTTGTGAAGCCTAAGGGAATAAATTTTGCTTCTGTAGGTTTGACTGCTTTGTAGGTCAATGGAGGAGTCATTTTATCAAAATCATACAATCCAAGACCAAGCATTTTTCTCTTTCTCCCAAAGGTCATTGTCATTTTTTCCTGGAGCTGGATCATTTGTTTGAGAAGCTCTTCTGTGATGGTAATATTTTTAATAATTGCAGAAGTAATGTATGGTCTTACTTCATCCACAGAGCGATCCACATGGATGTAGACCCCAGAACGTTCGGTTTCATATTTTTTTATTCCTCTTTCCTTTGTGAAGAAGGGTTTGAGTGCACGAGCCATTCCTTCTGTAGACCAGAGATCGGGGCGATTGGTTTCTTTACAATCAATCTTGAGTATGTCTCCTTCTTCTCCATCAATTTCTCCCTTCACCCAGAGCAATGCTTCCTGTTCGAGTTCCTCTGCTGTGATAGGTTTTCCTAGGAGTGTGCTCAGATCCTTGAGTGAAATGTCTATGGTTGGCATGTTAGAGTATCCTCGGCTCTCTGAGCCATTTTAAATCTTGACTGAATAAGTATCTGATGTCTTTGATTCCCAGCTTGAACATTGCGAGCCTGTCAATACCTAAACCCCAGGCCATGACTGGTGTGTCTATGCCTAGTGTCTCTGTAATCTCTGGCCGGAATATTCCGGCTCCGCCTAATTCTACCCATCCTAGTTTGGGATGCTTTGCGGAGATTTGGACTGAGGGTTCTGTGAATGGATAATAGTCTGCATAGAACTTTACTTCTTCTGCTCCTGCTATTTCTATTGCGAAGTGTTTGAGCATGCCTAAGAGTGTTCTGAAGTTAATGCTTTTATCTGTGACGAAACCATCGAGCTGGTTGAATTCAATAAGGTGTGTTGCATCGAGCACATCTGGTCTGTAGACGCGGGAGATGGTGAAGTATTTGCAGGGCACTTGAATGCCATGGACCATTTGTCTTGCGGAGACTGCAGTTGCGTGTGCGCGGGGCATGAGGAGTTTTGCTATGTCTGGGTTCCATTTGTATTTCCAGCCTGTAGAGCCTGTTCTTGCTCCGCTTTCATGTGCATATTTTATTTTATTGACTATTAAATCATCAGGGAGTTTTCCTGTGGTAGGATATTTTAAGTGGTAGGTGTCTGTCCATGTTCGTGCGGGATGGTTTTGCGGCTGGAAGAGCACATCAAAGTTGTAGAACTCTGTCTCAATTAAAGGGCCGTTCATTTCTTTGAAGCCTAGCTGCACTAATTTGAATTTTATTTTGTTGAGAAACTCCATGTAGGGCTGTCTTCTTCCTGCGAATACTTTTGGTACATTTATTTCTACATCATATTTTCGGAATTCTTTATTTCTCCATGTATTCTCTTGGAGCATTGCATGGGTAAGAGATTCTACGAAGTTCTCTGAGAGCTTTTCTTTGCTGAGTTTTTTTCCTAAGTCTGTTAAAGTAATTGTTCTTGTTTTTGTTTCTTCTGTGCTGATAAGGTCTTTTCTTTTTTTTAATTGTTCGTAGATGTTTTTTTCTTCTGGTGAGATGTTTTTTGTTTCTTTAGGGAGTGTGTTAAGGAATTTTTCTTCGGGCCATTCCTTTTCTGCGAGTTTCTTTCCCTGCTCTGTGATTTCTATTTCTTTTTCTAATTGAATCGCTGATTTTTTTTTTAATTCTCCAATGGCAATGTTTATTTCTGTTTTTTCTAGCTTTATTTCTTGGAGTGTGCATTTTTTCTTTTTTATCTGTTCAAGCAGTCTGCGTTCTGGAAGGCCTTTTTCTTTGTATTCTTTGCCGAGTCTGTTTAAGGTGATTGTTTCTTTTGTTTGTGTGTTTATTTTGAGAACTTCTTTGTTTTCGAGCCATTGCAGTGCACGCATAACCTCTACTTCCTGGAGTCTGCTTTCTTTGACTAAGTCTGCGAGTGTTGCATTATTTTTAAGAAAAGGAATAATTCTTCTTTCTAGCGGGTGTAAACTTCGTAAAAGCTCTTGCATGTGCTTCTGAAAGTGAAGCCTGCTTTTTAAGGTTTTTGGAGAAAAATATATTTATTGACAGTAAAATTTCTTTGCTAATGCACTCTTACCATCAAT
The DNA here is from genome assembly GCA_016235495.1 of Candidatus Woesearchaeota archaeon. Taxonomy (GTDB): domain Archaea; phylum Nanobdellota; class Nanobdellia; order SCGC-AAA011-G17; family GW2011-AR17; genus JAGVZZ01. Next base: position 9,466 of record JACRKH010000004.1, on the reverse strand, counting down.
AATGTCCATAAGATCGTGTTTGCTGAATATTTTTCCATGTTCATATTCTTGCATGCTAGGAATGTCGTATCCTTTCATTCTCGCCATTTGATTTGCATAGACCTCTTGATGCTGTTTCCAGGTTATACATATAAGTTGAGATTGAATTCTTCCATCTTCTGCCTTTACTGCTTCTTTTACAGCATCTTCTATGTTTTCTCTATTTTGTACTTTGTTAAAATGCTCAATAGCTGCATCGGCACCAAATCCTGCGCCAAAAACTGCTAAAGATGCTATTTTCCATAGTGTTTTTTGCTGCATTTTTTTCTCCTTATTTACAGTTATATTTGGATGCTAATGGACTTTTTCCATCAATAATGTCCATGATGTCATGTTTGCTGAATCTTTCTTCATATTCCCGATGGGCAGAGTCAGAGATGTCGTATCCTTTTAATCTTGCCATTGGCGTTTGATTTGCATATGCTTCTTGATCCATTCCTGTACAAATGCATTCTATTTGAAATTCAATTCTCTTTCTTTCGAAAAGAGTGTTGGCGCTGATTGCAGTTTCTTTCTCTTTTTCTTTTATTTTATCTACAATAGCCATGCCCGTGCCTAGCCCTAGAAGAGAAGACCCTATACAGCCTAAAAATATCCAATCATTGTAAAATCTATCTTTCATTTTTTAAATCCTCTTCAAGTTCTTCCAGTTTAATTCAAACATAGAATTTAAAGCTTGTGCAAAATAAGGGGTTTTTACCCAGATGCCCATGTCATAGGCCTCGTGCACATCTTGGTCGTCTGCAAGCATGAATAAGAGCTCTTTTCCATCGACAAGAACGAATCTTGCTTTGGTATTCTCATCTGATGCTCTTAATTCTACTGCGTCACGCACTTCTTTTGAAAGGAATGAAATGTCTTTGATGGGAGCAACTACTTTTATTTTTACTCCATTACTCTTTGCTTTCTTCATCACTGATTTTAAAACCTCAACTTTTCTGAGAAGGCCTTTTTCTGTAGTCATGATGCATACAGACTTTTCTGCGTTTGCAATGATTGTTTTCAAATGATCATAGACATTTTTTCTTCCTTTTACAACCCCAGAGAGTTCTGAAGGCTCTACTTTGTCAATACCTTGTTTGTATAAGAGTTCAATTTCTCTGTAGGTATCTGTTTCATTTACTTTATCCAGGGTCTTTAAATGCACATCAGCATCATCCTGCACCTTCTTTTTTATTCTTTTGAGGATTTCTTCTGGTTTGACTGCAATATATTTGATTGGTTTTCCCAATTTCATGATAATAAAGCCTTTTTTTTCAAGATTTTCGAGAACATCATAACTTCTGCTTCGTGGAACATTAGAAATATCTGCCAATTCCCCTGCAGCTGCAACACCTCTGGACAATAAAGCTGTCCATACTTTTACTTCATAGATATTTAAGTCAAATGCGGATCGTAATTTTTTTAAAAATTCCTCGTTTACTATCATTTTTTCTCCTTTCACCCAGAGTTTGGAAACAAGAATTCCTTTATAAATCTTTCGCTTATTTTACTCACTAGAAGTAGTAACTTATTAGCCTAGATTTGTGTGGTTCTTGGAGAGTTTTCTTGCCAGCACAGCGAGCATTATGAGAATTACAGTCCAGAGAGCAATGAAATAGAGAGGGAGAGCTGTTTCTTGGATGCTTGCACCGAAAAGAAGAATATTCTTTAAAGCAGTCTCTCCAAGGAGGAAGGGGTTGTACCAGAGGATGTCTCTCACTGCTGTGGAAAGAGTTTCTAAGGGTAAAATAGTGTTGGAAAAGAAAAGCATGATTACTGCTGCCGAAATGCCCGCAAGGCTGACTGTTTGTTTTGTGTTAAAGAGGTAACCAAAGAGCATTCCCATGCTGATGAAGAGCGCTGCGATGAGAAGCAATGTTATTCCTGCACTAAACAAGGCGCTTAAGGCAACCATGGGGACAATAAAATAACTGAGTACAAGAAGAATAATCCCTGTTTGTATTACTATGATGAAAAGGTTACTAAGCAATTCTCCAATAAAGAACAAAGAATCATGTGTGGGAGTGATAAAGTTTCTAAAGTATGCTTTGGATTCTTTCTCTGCGATAATCATTGTGGAGCTCATGAGGATCCCTACGAGCATGATGAGGAGCACTAAAATGGTTGGAAGTATGTAGAGGAGGTAGCTGTTGCTTGAACTAATTGGTTCGATTCTTGTTTTAATGGGCGCCACAATGTTTGCAACATTGGTGATTTTTACTGTGCCTATGCTTGTCTGCACTGTTTGCACGCTTGATTTGACTTCATTCAGTGTGTTTTGGTTTTCTGTGACTTTGCTTGTGACATCAGTTGTGGGAAGTTCTGTTATGCTTGTTTTTGCAGAGTCGAGTTTTCCTTCATAGTTGCTTTCTAAGCTTTTAATAAGACCATTGAGCGTGGAAAGAGTGATGTTATTTGCTTTTTCTACACTTTTTATCTCACTGGTGATTGCATCTTTGTCTGCATCATCATGCGATAGATCAAGTCCACTGAGCTTTGTATTGAGGTCTTGGATGGAAGCGCCTATTTCTGTGTTTTTCTGAAGAAGTGTGTCTAAGGCATTTGCATTCTCTATGCTTTTTTTGTTTGTTTCATCTAATATGTTTAGGATTTGAGAAACAACATTTGTACTTAGTGAGGAAGATTCAACAGAGACTTTTGTGGAAATTTGTGAAGAAATAAGGTTTGCAATGTTTAATCTGGAATTATCGACATATATGCGAATGATGTTGTTTGCGCTGTTGTCCAAGAGCATATGCGGTGGGAAAATGACACAGACTTGAAAGTTTTTTGTTTTTACTGCATTTACACATTCATCTTCAGAGTTGAATTTTATGACATTGTACTGGTTGTCAGTGAGGTTTGTGAGAATGTCTTCTGAGAGCTGGGAATATTCTGATGAGTACGCAGCAATGTTTAGATCGAAAAGGGTTGAGGTGTTGAAAGCTATAGCTAACAATGCAATGATAAGCAGTGGGCCGAGAATAAATATTAATGAGGATATTTTTGATCGCATTATTAATCGAAGGTTTTTGGTAAAAATTGAGGAGAGTTTTGTGAAAGGGTTTACTGCTGGTCTTTCCACAAAGAAATCATGCGCTCCAGAAGCTTCTATTTTTTTCCCTCCCATTTTTGAGATTGTGTTCATCTTTTCGTTGCCGCCTCGAATACTTCTTCAATAGATGGTTTGCTGACTTCTACGCTTAGCAACTCATCTCTTGTTATTTTGAGTTCATTGAGTATCACGCTGAGCACAGCTTGGGCATAATGTGTGTAAATGTAGAGATATTTCTCCTTTTCAAACATGTTTTTTGTTCCATTCTTTCTGAGAAGAGTGACCAAATGGGTGTAGTCTTTTTTCTTCGTTTCAATTCGAATGACCTGCTCCTTTGTGTATTTATCTTTGAGTTCGTTAGGGCTTCCCATCTCTATGATCTTTCCATGGTGAAGGATGGCTAGTGTGTCGCATATTTTTTCTATTTCTCCAAGCAAATGAGAAGTGACAACAACTTTTGTTCCTTCATCATCAATTCTTTTGATGAGCGCCATTATTTTTTTTCTGAGCACTGGGTCAAGGTTTCCTGTGGGCTCGTCTAAGATGAGGACTTTAGGGCTGTGAATCATAGAGCAAGCAATGTCTAAGCGCCTATACATTCCTGTGGAAAGTTCAGCTGCCTTTGTGTGGCGTGCATCTTCTAGGTCTACCAATCTCAAGAGTTCTGTGATTCTTGCGTTGATTTCTCTGCTCTCCATGTTGTAGAGCTTGCCAAAGTACTGGAGATTTTCCTGCACTGTCAGTTTGGGGTAGACAGAACCATCTTGCGTTGCAAAGCCAAAAATTTGGTTGATAACTCTTTGATTTTTTTGTATTTCTATTTTGTTGTAGAATACTTTTCCTGCAGTTGGCTGCCAGAAGCCTATGATTGTGTTTAGCAGTGTTGTTTTTCCACAGCCAGAAAGGCCCATAACACCAAAAATGCCTTTGTAGGGAATGTTTAATGAGAGGTTGTTCAGAACAATATTGGTTCCAAATTTCTTTGTAATGTTCTCTAGTCTAATGAATTCCTCTTTTTCCATTTCTTCTTTTTATAGTTAGAGACTTTATATATCTTTTGCAAAATTATTTAAAGACTTTAGTCTTGGAGTTCTTTATGAAACATCCATGGGGAGTTATTGGATTTTTAATGGTCTTGTTCTTGCTGACACAGGTGATTGGGCTTGTTGTTACGACACATTACTTCAGTGTATCAGAATTACCATTGCATGTCGAGAGGCCGGTGATTAGCCCTGGAACTTCTTATCTCTATGTCTTTGTTGTGCTTTTGGCTGCAACTGCTATTGCGTTGCTTTTGCTGCGCTTTCGTTTGTTCCTTCTTTGGAGATTTTGGTTCTTACTGAGCATATTCTTTACTTTAGTGATTAGTTTGAGTGTGTTTGTTTCTGAATATGCTGCTCTTGCTCTTGCTCTTATTCTTGCACTATGGAGAATCTTTAAGCCAAATCCATTTGTTCATAATTTCTCTGAGTTGTTTATTTATGGTGCTTTAGCAGCAATCTTTGTTCCTCTCTTTACTTTACTTTCTATTTCCATTTTGTTATTGTTAATTTCTGGGTATGATTATATTGCTGTGCGCAAGACTACACATATGGTGAAGATGGCTAAGTCACAGGGTGAGGCAAAGGTGTTTGCTGGGTTGTTGATTCCGTATAAGAAGAATGTTGCTTTGCTCGGCGGAGGAGATATGGGGTTTCCTTTGATGTTTGCAGGAGTGGTGATGGTGCATTTTGGTTTAGGCCTGCTTGACTGGCGAACATACATCGTTCCTGTCTCTGCTGGTTTGCTGTTGCTTGCGTTGTTTGTGAAAGGGGAGAAGAAAAAGTTTTACCCTGCGATGCCTTATCTGAGTTTGGGGTGCTTTTTGGGGCTGGGGATTTTGCTTTTGACGCTGTAGAAATTCTTTACTACCTATTTCTTCTTTTCGTGCACTATTCTTTCAAATCGCTCCATAAAAGTGCCAAACTGATCTGCACGAACATTTGCTCCGCAAGCTGCATCGTGCCCACCACCATGTCCTTCCAAGCCTTCTAGCGCTTTTGTAATAATGTCAGGGAGTTTATGTTTTGTTGAGCGAAGGCTCATCACGACTGTGTCTTCTTTTACTCTTCCAATAATCACTAGTTTCTCAGGATGCCTGTATACAATTTCATTTGAGAGAAGACTGGTGAAGCTATCTTCTGAAGAGGGATAGGTGAAGAGGAATATTTCTCCTTTTACTTTCACTTTCATTGCCTGCTCACGGATTTTTTGATATCTTTTTTCCATTTTTTCAAAGTGTTTGAAGATAAATTTTCCTTTTGCAGTTTCCTGCCGCATAATTTCCCAGGGGTTTTCTATTCTTGTGAGTACTTTGAGGCATTGGCTTCTTTCTGTGGATTTTCCTTTCAATGCAAATGCAAAACTGCGGCAGAGCTTCCCAAATTCTGTTTCAAAGATTGCTTGTCCAGGATTTTTTACTTCTGGGAGCAGACCAGGATATTTTTCTCGGAATTCATTCATGAGTTCTGGGAGGCACCAGTCGCTGACAATTCCTATCATTGCAATCCAGAGGTTGTCTTTTGCCACTTGGTATGCCCAGTAAGATGTAGGTCTTGCATCTTTGTCATTTTCTTTTCTGGGATTATAATAATGGTAGTTGTTGGCTTTTATTTTCAAAGGCGGGTGGTGATCAATATGTATGATGGGGATTTTTATTTCATCCAGAAATTCCTGCTCCACTACAGGCTTGTCTAAGAGAATGAGAAGGTCTGCACGTTCTTTCTTTACTTTTTCTGCACTTTCTCTGTTGAGAAGACCCTTTGATGGAATACCTTTTCCTTTCTTTGTGATCTTCCAGAGTACGAGAAAGGAGCATAATCCATCTTGGTCATCATCGAATAGATAAATAGGATTATCTGCTTTCTCCAGCATAGCTCTCATTTCTTTTATTTCTTGTTCAGGTATCATTTTTTGTTATAGAAATCTGTATAGTCAGAAGGCGGACCAAATTGACTTCCAGAAGGCCTATATTGGAATGCATTCTGCGTTTTTTTCTCCTTTTTAAGGATTGTGAAATAGTATATGGCGATGCCTATGAGAATAATGATGATGGTAACGCTGAGAAGAATGAGCAGTGCATTGCCTATGTTTGCAGTCTGCTCGCAGATTCCTTTGTTACAAACAGAACCTGAGGAACATGCTGCATCTAAAGTACAGGTTGCACAGTCTTCTCCTGTTTCTACAATATTGTTTCCACAGACTGCAGTCTTTTCTGAGCTGGTGAGAATGGAAGATACTTCTGTGGATTGAATGACGGCCTGTCCCACTGTCACTGTCCAAGTTTTTTCTACTGTATTTGCTCCATCCGTTGCTGTTGCTTTTATAGTGTGCAACCCTTCTTTGTCTGGCGTGTAAGAAAATGCTGCTGTGCTTATATTTTGATTAACATCATCAATGTACCATGCATAGCTGAGTGAAGAACCTGAAGCAGTTATGGAAAAATCCTGTGTTTTTCCCACACTTATGCTTGGGTTTGAATCCGGTGAAGAGCTTGTGATGCTGAGTGCAGATGCTGTTCCTATGGTTATAGTGAAATTGTTGCTTGTTGCAGTATAGCTTCCATCAGATGCTGTCACTATTGCACTGGTTGTTCCTTCATAGTCTGCTGCTGGAGTGAAGCTTAGTGACGTACTATTTTGTGCTGCTGTGATATGTTCTGCGGTTATTGTATAGGTAAGGTTTGAATCATCTGCAAAATAAGAACTCATGTTGAGAATGAATGCAGTATTCTTTGCTGTATTCTGGTTTGAAATGTTTTGTATGCGATAAGGAGGGTCGTTCACATTGTTTATGGTTATCAGTACTGTATTGCTGGGGACTGTTGAAGAGGCATAATGCCCTATAAAAGTGATATTTTCTTTTCCTGTCCAGTTTGCTGTTGAAATAATTGAAACTTGGTTTCCTGCATCCAGAGAAATGTTTATACTGCTGTTTCCTGAGACTGTGTAAGAAGTTGCTCCAGTAAAATAAGAGTCTAAGTCAAAGGCATTGCTGCTCAAGCTGTCTTCATTGAGGCTTATATCTGCAATTGCTCCTGTGAATGCAAGTGAGGAGATGCTTATTGTATTGTTACTTGCTGCAGAGGCATTGTCATTGTTAGAATTTATTGCAAAGCAGTTCCATATGTAGGAGCCTGCAGAGAGACTGGAAAGACGAAAGATTGCTGTGGTGCTTCCATTGGTCATTGTGGAAACTGCCTGCCATGTTCCAGAGCTGGTGTTTGTGTACAAAGCTATAGAACTTATGCTGTATGTGCTGTCTGCTGCAGTGCAAGAGAAGTCAATGGTCGTCATGTTTGTGGTATTTGCAGCTGCAGGGCTGTTCAACGTGATGGAAAGGGCTGTCACGCTTGGGAGTATGATAAGAAGTATGAGAACTATCAGGCTCTTTTTCATCTTTAATCTGTAAGGAGAGAACTTTAAATATCTTTTGCTGTTTAATTTACAGAAAGATTTATTTTTGCATCAGGGAATTTGCTTTGGAGTACTTTCTTTAGGTTTTCTCCTTCTTTCTTACACTTTGGAAGGATGTTTTCTCTTATGCCTACTTCCATTGGTGTTATAGCGATGCTTAATTTTTTTATTTTCATTTGGATTGCTGCTATATCTGCGAGTGGTTTTGCAGCCTGAAGGAGAGATCGCTCTGGTATTTCTGGTGTGATAAAAATGTCTAATAGGAGAAAAGGAGTTTTAATCATTCCAAAGAGTTTTGCCTTTGAAAAAGTTATTCTTAGTGCAAATAAGTCTATGTTTATGTTCTTCGCGGATTCGTTGGTAAGAAAATGAATATCTCTTTTTATTCGCATGTATACTTTTTCTTGAACTATTCCTTGTATTTTTTCATGCAAGGGAATACAGTGTTCTTCAATGTCATCAAGGAGTTCATTTGCTCGTCTTTCGTAAATCATTGGAGCCATATCTTTTTAGAATATTTTTGCATTTATAAATTTATATAAAAAATAAATAAAAAAAGAGCTTTATTTCGAACGCCTATCGTTTGCTCTTCTGCTTGGCCTGATTTTCTCAGTTCCAGTTCCTTTTCTATGCAGTCCACGAGATCTTTGTCCTGCAGAGGTTCTTCCTCTTAAGACTCTGTTCGTGTGTTTTCTATAGCAAATCCATCTGAGATTTTTATCAGATTTAATTTCTGGTCGAAAAGGATCGACAAGGATAATTTCATACCAAGAGTGAACTCCATCTTTTCCTACAAAATAGGAGTTGAGCACTTCTAGATTTTTGTATTTTCTTTGTGCTTTTTGTTCAGAAATCCATTGGTAAGACATTCCTACAATTTTCTTTCTTCTCATTGTTCGAGAACGTCTTCCGTGCTTTCTTGCTTCTCTCTTTCTCCCGCCCCGCTTTACGCGCACGCGCAGAACGGTGATTCCTTTCTTTGCTTTATAGCCGAGAGATCTTGCACGATCAAGCCTTGTTGGGCGTTTGATTGGTGTGAGCACATCTTCTTTTCGCCATGCGATAAGCCTTTGCTTGTAGAGCTCGCCTAGGTTTGCTTTTGGCTGCTTCCAGAGCTCTCTTATTTCTTGGTACATTCCCATTGTTTTTCTCCATTCCTTTCGGATTCAGGTTGCAAAGCCTACATTTCCTTATGAAAGGTTAGCTTCTTGGAATTTTCTTAGTTTTTAAAGGTTTCTGTATATTTTTAGAATAAGTTTCTTGCTCTTTCAATAACTTCTGTAAATGCTTCTTCTCTCAGGCTATCTATTTTTTTAAGAATGAGTGTTTTTTTAACTCTTAGTAGATTTTCTACTTTTATACAACATTCTTCTTTTATATTTTTTATTTCTAAATCCTTCTCTTTAATATTTATGGAATATGGGCTTGGCTTTATATTGCTTGTAATAGCTGAGACTATAATATCTTCTGTTTTGTTTAGTTTATTGTTGCTTATAATAATTGCTGGTCTTATTTTGCCTCCTTTTTGGTCTGAAAATGGAAAGGGCACGAGTATTATATCCCTTTGTTTGAAGATTAAAGGTATTTCTTCCATACTTTATCATCCTTTGGATTGTCCCATATTTCTTTCAGAGATTCTTCCGCAAGAGCTAACCAGCCTGCGTCTTCTTTGTTTATTCCTTTTATTCGGTGAAGAAACTCTGCTTCTTTTTCGATAATAATCTTCTTTTCTTCGGTTATAAGGATAAGTTTTGTTCCTTCTTTAATACCTAATTCTTTTCTCAACTCCTCTGGAATTACAATTTGCCCTTTTGAACTTACTTTTATTGTTTCTATCATAGTAAGGCTGGTAAGAATAGGCTTACTTATAAAACTTTGTGTTTTTTGGTTCATACTCTCTTTTTGGATTATTTGTTTTATAAAGTTTTAGTGAGAA
>JACRKH010000030.1 GCA_016235495.1 Candidatus Woesearchaeota archaeon | reverse complement strand
TGTGATGTTGATGAATGCACTGACTCTGATGGCGATGGCATATGTGATGTTGATGAATGCACTGACTCTGATGGCGATGGCATATGTGATGTTGATGAATGCACTGACTCTGATGGTGATGGCATATGTGATGTTGATGAAAAACATGCTCCTGTGCTAGATCCTATTGCTGACATTGAAGTTACTGAAGGAGAGCTTGTAAGCATTGTTGCACATGCAACTGATGCTGATGGCGATGCTTTGAGTTACAGCTTTAGTGGTATTCCAGGAAGCGCTTTAGGAAGCACATTCAGCTGGCAAACTACATATCATGATGCTGGGAAATATCCTGTCACTGTGAGTGTTACGGATGGTGAGTTTAGTGATAGCACTAGTTTGATTGTTAAAGTAGACAATGTCTGTGATGATGTAGACTTAGACAATGTTTGTGATGGTGCAATAAGCACTAATGACTTTGTTGGGCATAGACTTGCTGTGAAGAATGCTTATGTTTTGAATGCACATGATTTGTATTCTGCATATGATGTTTCCAGTATGTCTGTTGATACTACAGGTGTCTTTTCGGTAGACAGCTATGGCTATTTGCAAAGCTCTGCTAGTGAAAATGTTATGAAAGTATCCTTAACTCTTGAGAATGGAAATAGCTTTGATGCATCAGGAATAGGTGTCAGCTTTGTCTTTGATGGGAAGAAGTATATTCAAGCATTTAGTGGCTTGGATCGATCTGAAACAAAGAATGCTGTTTACCAGATTCCTATCCCTGCTGGTTTGAGCACGGGGGATTATCCACTGCACGTGTTTGTACAAAGTGATGATATTTCCTATCAAACAACTCTTAATGTTCATGTTGTGAGCTTAGGAGATTATGTTGAGAATAATGGCAATGTCTTTACCAGCTTCTGGACACAACTGAAAGATTTTTTTAGAAATCTTTTTTAATTTTTTTATTATATAATTTATATATTCTCTTTGGATTAGATTCATCTCCCTGTTTTTCCTTTCGTTTGCTATGGAATCTTTGGAAAAAAAAGTTGTAGGCGCATTTACCCTTGTTTCTTTATCGGGGTGTTTCTCAGGGCCACATTATGACAGCAGTCCTGTGGCCGATGTGATTATTTCTCCATTTGCTCCAACTGTGGATGATACTCTACATTGCCGGGTGGATGGATATGCTGATGAGAGGGCCATGTTTGATTTTTACTGGTCTGTAAATGAGAAGCTGGTTTTTGAGTACATTGACTCCGAAAGCACTCTTCCGGATATTTATTCTGGTTCTGGGGATTATGTTGAGTGCAAGGCACAACAAATGTCTTCCAATTGCTCTTTTGGTAAATTTATTGGTGGTGATGGGGTTTATATAAAGTAAAATTTATAAATTCCATTTCTTTTTTCTTTTTTATGGTTAAAACTTTTGTAGCTCTTCCTTTGTTAGTTCTTCCTTTGCAGGTTTTGGGAAGTGGTTCTGATTCTTCTGTTCAGGGTTATTTTGCCAGTAGCTATTCTTGTGGTGTTAAGGATGATGTGCGTGGTATTTTGGAATGCTATGACCTTGGAAATAACATGTTTTCTACTCGGCGTATGATAGAGGATAGCTGTGAGATTTATGTGTGGAGGGGAGAGACAGGTTTGAAAGAAGAGACTGGTTTCTATTCTTTGCCTAGGATTTCTCATTGTATGGATAGTCTTTTGAAGCCGGTAAGTGCTGGGAAGGAAGCTGCTTTCCTTATTGCATCCTTAGAGAATAAAGTTATTTCTAGTGAGTAGTATCAAAATAGAAAGATATATAAAGATAAGATAGCCTTTATTTGTTGGTGAAATCATGAGATCCTTGCTATTTATCGGCATTCTTTTTCTTCTTAGCTTCAGCTTTGTTTCTGCAAGTTCAGAAGATTACAGCATTAGTCAGGTATATGTGAATGGTCTTGATGCTTTGAATGCGAAGGTTGGTGTTAGTCAAGGCCAGATTTTGCCTGTTGTTGTTTATCTTCAAGGAACGGGGGCTACAAAAGATGTACGTGTAGAAGCGTGGATTGGTGGTTATGCTCATGGGAATATTGATGCTGTAAGCTCTTTGTTTACTATTGAAAATGGTATTTCTTATAGAAAAACTTTAGGTTTATCTCTACCTCGTGATCTTGTTGCAAATAAAGAATATACTTTGCATGTCCTTGTGTATGACAGCAAGGAAAAAGTAGAAAATACTTATACTCTTTATGTTGAAGGAAAAAATCTGACTGCTTCTGCTCGTTCTTTTCCTGCTGTAGAACATTCTGATCTTGGAAGTATTGTTTCTGTTTCTTCTCTTCCTCAACTTGTTGCTGGAGAAGAGGGAGCGTTTACTGTTCAAGTGACTAATACTGCTTCCCAGGCAAAAAGCTATACTTTATTTGTTGATGGCATAGATGCAAGCTATAGAGATAAAATGATTATCCCTGCTGGCTCTACTGGCAGTTTTACTGTGCAGGTTCAGGCTTCTACAGCTGGTGAAGGGCAGTTGTTTGTTCAAGTTTCTCAAGATAATGAGATTGTTTCTCAGAAGGTATTAGCTGTTTCTGTTGCAGAGAAGAGTATGTACTTGTGGGTTGTTTTTGGTATTGTTATTTTATTCTTGATTTTGTTGATTTTAGGATTTTATTTTTTAGTACGCTGAAAATCTTTCGGATTTTTCTTGTAAAACTTTATTAAGACCTTTTTTGTGCATAGGGTTATGGAGTAAAAACTAGTTAAATTAGTTATATCTAATAGTTATACTATGGAAGAAGCTCTTGTCAAAACGAAGAAGTGGGGTAATTCTTTAGGTGTTGTTCTGCCTGCTGATGTCGTCAAAGCAGAACACTTGAAACCAGGAGAAGAAATTAGGATTAGAGTTGAAAGAAAGCATAATGTTCTGAAAGAAATGTTTGGTGCTGTAAAGTTTAAACGCCCTATTGAAGTAATCCTTAAAGAAGCGCGTGAGGAAATGAAGAGCAAGTGGGACAAATAAAATGTTTGGATACTTACATTCTTTGTGAAATTTTGCAGGGAAATGAAAAATACTTTTCTTATATAAAAGAAGATTTTGTGCTTACTGATGTTATTTTAGCAGAATTTTATTGGGTTATCCTTCGTGAGTTTAATGAAGCAACTGCTCGTTATTGGTTAACTAAACTGAAACTAAATTCTTTTGCTTGTAGTTTGGAAATTCTAGCAAAAGCAATGGGAAATAGAAAAAAATTAAAAAGGAATCTTTCCTTTTTTGATATTGTTGGGTATACTTATGCTTTGGAAAAGAATATTCCTTTTGTTACGGGTGATAAAGAATTTAAGTCTCTCCCAGGCGTCGAATTTGTTCCAAAGTAACTAAATCTTTTTAAAGCTTTGTTGAGACTCTTCATGTTATGGGAAAAAGGGTTGAGTCTGCATCTTCTATTAATACGTTTCAGCAGTGCAATAGAAAATATTATTATCAATATATTGAGAAGCTTCCTACCAGTCCAAGCATTCATACAGTTCGAGGGAATATTGCACATTCTACTTTGGAGCATTTTTATGCTTTAGATGTGCGAGGGTTTACTTATGAAGACTACAAAAAGAATTTTAGCACTGCTTTACAGCGGCTTTATCTTGAGCAGTGGGGGAATTACAGAGAAGAGTTGTTATCCTTGAAAATGAATCAACAAGAATTGTCTTTCTATTTTGAAGAGACTCTTGTTATGTTGATGAACTGGAGCACTTTCTTTTTTCAAGAATTACAGGAAAAAATTCAAGCTGGATGTTCAATTGAAGAAGCTTTTGTGCAGATTTCTCCAGAAACAGAAGTTGAATTCCAGTCAGAAAAATATTCTGTCCGAGGATTTGTTGATGCGATTCGCCATGCTGGCGATGAGGTACATATTATTGATTATAAGACGAATGCAAAATCTGAGATTAAAGATAGTATTAAACTGCAGTTAGGAGTATATTCTCTTCTTTATGAGGATACATTTGGAAAATTCCCTGATAAGGTTGGTGTTTTTTTTCTGAAGGATAGATTATATATGCTTCCTGTCGATCTTTCTTTGATTGAAACTGCAAAAGAGGCCATTATGAATATTCATTTACAAACTAGTAATACTGAATCAATAACTGATTATAAAAGAAATATTACCCCTTTGTGTAAATGGAAGAATGGGCAGTGTGACTTTTATGCCGTCTGTAAACCGCATGGTTAGGCCACTGCTTGCACTGCAGCACAGGCTACTTCTAATTGTTTGTCATCAGGTTCTCTCGTTGTTAGTCTTTGCAAGAGCAGTCCTGGGCTGATGAGTGCTTTAAACCACAAATATTTTTCATATTTAGGGCTAAGACGAATAATTTCATAGCCTATACCTGCGATTAATGGAAGCAAAGCAATGCGAATAGCATATTTTGCAAGGAAGCTTACATTGAGTGGAATGATCATATATACAATGATGCTCAGTGCGAGTACAAAAAGAACAAAGCTTGTTCCGCAGCGAATATGGATGCGAGAGTATTTTCTTGCATTGACCAGGTCTCTTTTTTCATAGGCATTTACTGTTTTGTGCTCTGCACCATGGTATTGAAAGACTCGTTTGACATCTGGCATCATGCCAATGA
>JACRKH010000029.1 GCA_016235495.1 Candidatus Woesearchaeota archaeon | reverse complement strand
TAGAATAATCCATCCATGGAAGAGCCTTATCATCTGCTCTATAACAAGAAATATCCATTGTTCGAGAATCAGTCAAAGGATCAAAACCAGCACTAACTTCATCAGCATCAGTATACCCATCACCATCAGTATCCACATTCAAAGGATCAGTCCCAAGAGCATGCTCATCAACATTCAACAGCCCATCTCCATCACTATCTACAGCCAAATCCTCACTGCCAATCCACCCGCTACAGCTGGAGTCAGCAAGATCAACATTTCCATCATAGTTATTATCAATCCCATCAGCACAAGCTGGAATAGAACCATCACAAGTTGTCGCTGTAGCAGCACAGTCGCTATCAGCACTATCAACAGCGCCATCACCATCATTATCCAAACCATCACTACATAAGCTCTCAGTTGTCATCGTAACATTAGCTGTTGTAATATTCGATGCAGTTACATTAGTTGCTGTGACATTTGAACTTGTCACATTGGAACTCGTAGCATCACTTACAATAACAAGAGAACTAGTAACACAATCACCAGCAACACAATCATACCCTGCTTTACAATCACTAGACAGACTGCATTCTTTAGCAGCAGGAGCAACACAATCACCAGCAATACAAGAAGAACCTGTATCACAATCAAAATCACTCGTACATCCTAAAGGAACAGTAGTCCCAGTCCTACCTCCACTAGTACTAGTAGTTTGAGAACTGCTCGTCGAAGCAACACAATTCCCAGCACTGCAAACATTGCCAGTAGAACAATCCCTATTTGAACTGCATTCAGCACTTGGAGCCAATGCAAAATACAACAAGACAGCTGCAGCAATCAAAAGACCAACTGCAACAGCAATAACATAAACTCTCTTATTTCCAGAATGGCTGACAGAAGAACTGCTCGGAGAAGCTCTTGCAGAAACACTAGCCTGAGAAAAGGCATCTTGAATTTGAGCAACGCCCCAGCCCTTAGACGATAAAGCCTCCTCTATTTGCGAACGCGAATGACCCCTTTGTAAACTTTCTCGAACAAAACTCACTAACCTTGCATCAGCCAATACATAACACCTCTTTCAAGACCTAATGTTCTAGGCTTTTTAAATGTTTTCTTTTTTCATCACAAATATGAAAACTTATAAATCCCAAAAAAACCAAAAGAGCTATGCGCCGGTAATTTAGGGGTAGAATTTCGCCCTTCCAAGGCGAATACCTGGGTTCAAATCCCAGCCGGCGCACCATTTTCTCAATCGACCATCAAGGCTGCACACACTTGTAACAAGAAACACCATCAGTGCAATTATCTATATACTGGCAATGCAAAGACCCAATAGCAGAAACACAGTTGCCATCAGAACAGCTGTATCCTTCTTGACAGGAAGCATTTGAACTGCATCCTCCCCGAGGAAATTCAACAATAAAAATAAGAACAAAAACAATAAAAAGAATCAAAAAGAAAAGAGAAATAGAAAAAAGAGTTTTCTGAGACAAGAAAAATTCTTTTTTTCCTTCAGAAACTGCTTTCACTTCTCCATTTCTTTTACTTTCATATCTTGGAGCCTCTTGAAGAAGAACAGCCTTAATTTCCTCCTTCTTCTTTTCAGATTTCTCAGAAGGAAGAGTAATTTTACCTTGAACAAATATCTTACTAATAGTCTCTTCAGAAAAACCACCCTTTTTCAAAGCATTCCGAATGCTTGCATCAGAATATCCTCTCTCTCTATACTTGTGAACATAAATTAAAGCACGGGAGAAATTTTTATCCATAAACAAATAGAGCTTTAATACTTTTTAAGTATTACGATTAAAGTGAAACTGCTTGATAATTCAAAAAAAGAGTTTTGTTTCCTGAACTGGCATCCTTAGGAACATGAAAATCAATATACACTTTCACTGTATCCGAAGCATCAACAAAATCAAATGCATCGCACACACCTAAACTTTGATTGAGAGTTTCATTTGCTAAAAGTTCAAAATTACTCGTAAGACCGCTGCAAGAACTGGATTCACTATTTAAAGACTGAACTAATATTCCTGAAGTATTGCTATAGAGGCAGCCCTGAGAGCTTCCGCAGAAAAAACTCTCTGCATCAGTAAGATTCACAAGAGAAAGCGTCAAGTTCAGTAAAGTAGAGCCTGAGTTGCTGATAAGATGAACATCCTCACTGCTAAAATAACTCGTCGTATTAATCCAGCAAGTTCTAGACATATTAGAATTAACATCAGCATAGGTCAAAGAGCAGGAAGAATTATAATAGCCAGAGCCGAAAGAAACTATTGCATCATCAAGGCTCATTCCTGCACTGCCAGCTTGAGTAAGGGTGACTGTTCCTGTTCCAGTAGCATGCCCTGTAAGAGAATCAGCAGTATAAAAAGAATGGAAATAAACAAAAGCAAAGCTAGCAACAAGAAAAAGAAACAAAACAAAGAGCCGCCACTTCATAAACAAAGAAAAGGGAGCAAATTATAAAAGCTTTTCCTTCTCCAAAAACCAAAGATAAAATTGATCTAAGAAACTCAGCCTGCGAAACACAATTTTTATGCTGCCAGTATAGTAATCTCCTATATCCATATTCGAATTGGGAGCAAACAAATATCGAATAGTTTTATTCTCCCCTGCATCCAAATAAAAAACAGAGGGATAATGAAGAAAAGGAGAAATATTTCCTGTCGACGAGATGCTCACTTTGAGAGGATAAGAATAAGGATTGCTAAAATCCATATTTCTAAAAGCAGAAGAACCCATTCCAACATCTCCAAAATGAAGTTTATCTTTATCAAGATTAAAACCGCTCATATTTGAAAAAGTAATATTCACATCAGTGTCATAATACTCTGCATGTTGAATCAAAAAGAAAGAATAAAAAAAGAAAGCAATAACAAGAAGCAAACCCAAAAGAAGAGATATTTTTTGTGTTTTCATTTTACAAAGACTGGCTTTTTTTGTAAGCAAGATAAGCAGCAATGCCCAGAAGAAGGACGACAACAAGAATAATCCCCAGAACATAAAGTAAAGATGACGTCTCAGCAGGAGCAGCTGCAAGAACCTTTTCCAGAGTAACAATCTTCACAGGGAAACTCTTGCTCACATCAGAGCCATCAACAGCAGCATGAACTTTCAATACATAATCCCCAGAAGAATAACCAGCAAGATCTAAAGGAGCAGTAATATCATAAGCCTTTCCCACAGGCAGCACATAAGATCCCGCATCAAAAGTCTTTAAAGATGTACCCTCAGAAGAAAGAAGTTCTAAAGTAACAGGAGTATTTATTTCTTCAACCCACATATTCTGCAAACCCAGCCGAACAGTACTAGAACTATTTTCAATAAATTGAACAGGATCTAAAGAAAGAATAGAAATCTCTCGAGAAGCAATAATCAAAGGCACAGGTTCTAAATCTCTGTTTTCACCATCGTACGTAAGATGCAGACTGACATTGTAAACACCTGAAGAAAGAGAAGAAGTATCAAAATCCTTTGAAACAAAAACAGATTCTTTTTGTAAAAACAAAGACAATGGCTCAATAGGAATAGTTTTTTCATAACCAACTCGAGAAATTTCAAAATTTCCCTCAACATCTTGCAAAACATTCAAACCATCATTGCGAAGAGATGCATTCAGAGAAACAATATCCCCAGCCTTGACAACACCCAGAGGGGAAATATCACCAGAAATATATTTCTCAGGATAAGGAACACTTGTTTCTAAAGGAATCAAAATGGCAACAGTAGCGCCAACATTTCCTGTCGCAGCCAAAGGAACCTGATAAAAACGAATAAATGCAAAACGAATATCACCAAACTTTTCCAATGGAGGATACTTCATATGAAAACGAACAGTTTTGCTTTGTCCTGCAGGAATTTGTATTTTATTTGAACCATAGCCATCATTGCTGAAATAAGAAGAATAATCTATTTTCCCTTCATAGCTTTCATAGCTCATTTGAACAACAATATCTTCAGAGATGTCATTTTGTAAAGTAATATCAAAACTCTGCGTTTCATCAGGTGTATAAGAGATAATAACTTTTGCAGGAGAAATAACTAAGGCCTGAACAAAAACAAGAGAAAGCAGACTAAAGAAAAACAAAGAACCCAAAATTCTTAATAGTCTTATTCTCATAACATTCTCCTAAACAGCAGTTGCTGTGTATGTAATAGTAAGAGTCTTCGCTCCAGCAGCAGCATCTTTTGGAACGCTAAAATTAGCATAAACAACAACAGAGTCCGTAGCATCAGCAAAATCTAAAGTATCGCAAATACCCACAGTGGCATTGGTAGAGCTCGTCAGCAAATTCTCATATCCAGCAGTAACACCTGTTCCGCAGGACAAAGATTCGCTGCTATAAGATAATAATTGAACCCTTGCAACAGTAGTGGACAAAGCACAGCTTGAAGAGCCGCAAAAAAGAGTGTTCGCATCCTTCTGATCAGAGTAAGCGCTCACATTAACAATAGTGCTCCCGCTATTCACAAGAAGATGAGAATCAGAATTAGAAACTGCAGTAGTATTTACCCAGCAGTACACCGAGCCAAAAGGCAAAGGATTGCTGCCTGAATTCCCATAAGTTAAGTTGGAATCTAAAGTGGAAAAAGTATTCCCAGCACTGCAAGTGCCATTTCCTTGATAATACCCTGAACCAAAGGCAATTGCACTATCAGAAATAGTAATGCCTGCGCTTCCAGCCTGAGTAAGCGTAACCGTCCCTGTACCTGTGGCCATTCCAGTAAGCTTTCCCCTAAAGTCCAATGCAGAATACCCAAAAATAAAAAGCAAGAGGAGGACAACAAAGAAAAGGATGTAAAACATCTGATAACCTTCACTCAGCCCCACTTTTTTCTTTCGAACCAAGACTATCCCCCTTCTGAAGAGTTGATAATAGTAAGGGTTACTGTCGCCTCAGCCTGATCCTCCGTTTGAGAAGCCAATAAAGAATCATCCAAAGAAGATCTGGAGCTAAAATAAGAATCTGCAGCAAAGAACACCACAAAAAGAAGGAGCAGGAATAAAAGCACAGATGCAAAGAAAATAAACCCTCTATAATCCCTTCTCACTTTACCACCCTTTACCATAAACAAATGAATGCATGAAGCCTTAAATAGTTTTCTAAGCTTTGGAAGAAGCAGAAGACCGCAAAACGAAGAAACAATAAAACCAAAAAGAAAGAATTAAAAAAAGAAAAGGGATGCTAAGCCATTTCCAATAAAGTGGAACAACATATTTTTGAAACAAAACAAAAGAGCTTTTCCCAACCTCTTTGAATTCAAACTCTGCAGAAGCATCACCGCTGTATCCCTGTAAAAGAAGGACATAATCATCCAATCCATCATGATTTACATCAAATACTTGTGTGTTTCCTTTATGCAAAGTATACTGAATCACATTTCCATCAGATGTATTGTAATCCAAAACAATAAAATTCTCAGTTTTATTGATCTCTCGAACAAAAAGACTGCCCTGAACTATACCTTGTTCACTCCCAAAATAGAAAATATTTCCCTGAACAACAGAGGAATAAACAACAGCGCCTTTCACAAATGCATCTTGAAGATAAAAAGACTTTTCAGGAGCATAGGAAGGAGCAAGCTTTTTCTCTTTTTCTTTCTTTCCCTCAGAAACTGAAGCAGCAGCAGAGGAAGCAGCAGTGCTTGTACTCGTACTCGTACTGGTGGAGCTAATATTAATAGTAAAGTTGATGACATTGCTGGAAACAGTGTTTACATAATCCGTGGCATTAAAATATACTGTAAAATTCTGCGCATAACCAACTGAAGTGCTAACATTAGCAGCACTAGAGCTAATATTGATAGTAATATTATTAGGAGCATTAGAAGTGCCATTAAAAACCAATGTTGCACCCTCTGGATCAGTAAAATAACTAGTCAAGTTAAGAAGCACTGAACTATTTACAGCCAGAGTCTGATTTGGAATAGTGCTTGCAATAGGCGCAGCATTAATAATTCCCAGACTTACATTGCTCGTCGCAAATCCAATCCATGACAAAGAGCCAAAAGAAACAAGAAAGACGAATCCAAACAAGGAAAACAAAACAAAGCTAAAAATCCAAAATTCCTCACCCCATTTTCTCATAGGAATAACAAGAGAACAGAATTATATAAAGCTTACTTATACAAAGCAAAAGTTTCCTCTGCAATGACATCCCATGTATAACTCTTTACTTTTTCCTTATTCTTTTTTCCCATCGCTGAAGCAAAAGAAGGTGTATCTAAAATTTCCTCCACTCGTGCAGCAAACAAAGACACATCACCAAATGGAACGAGAAAACCATTTTCTCCATCCTGCATTTCATACGGAACTCCATTACATGGTGTCGCAATAATAGGCAAGCCAGAAGCCATTGCTTCAAACAAAGTCAAAGGCAATCCTTCTCGATAAGAGGGTAATGTATAAATAGTTGCAGACTGATACATTGCCAATTTAGTATCCATATCGGTAAAAGCATCAAAGAGATACAATCCTTTTTGTCCTGCAATCATTTTCTTCACATTTTCTTTCTCTCCTTCATCAGGGCCAATAATCACAAATGCAGTATCCTTTCTTTTCTTTAAAATTTCCTTCGCAACTTCCACAAAAATATGGGGAGCCTTCGTCGGATGCAGACGGCCAAACAATAAAACGACATTCTTTTCTATAATTCCAAAATCTTTTTTAAAAGTATTCTTCTTTAACTGAATAAAATAACGAGCATCCATCCCATTGTGCAGCACAACAATTTTTTTCTCAGGCATCCATCTTTTCAGAGTAGGAACTTCCCAAGGAGTTATCGCAATAACTTTTGTACAAAAAAAGAAACTGATATAATTAAAAAAATTATTCGTAAAGAACAAAGCCAATTGTAAAAAAGCAGAACGAAATTTATCAGTCCAGGGGCAATGAGTCGTATGAATATGTTTTCTTCCTTTCAAAAAAGAAATAATTCCAGCATAAAGAACATAATCATGACCAGCAACATGCGAATGAACAACATCATACTTCTGCCAAAGCAAATCCCAAATCACACCAGGAAAAATACAAGTATTAATAGATAATTTCAACCAATATCGAGACCTATGCACATGCACACCATGAAGAACTTCATACTTTTTTGCAATTCTTTCATGCTTATCAAAATCAGAACAAAAGACATGCACCTCATGTCCATCTTGAACATACCTTTCAGCTAACTCCTGAACAACCTTCTCCACACCCCCAATAACAGGAGCATAATAGGTGCTGACAAAGGCAATTCTCATAAAAGAAAACCAAAACTTCCACTATTTAAGCATACTGAAAGAAAGATAAACGCTGAGACTGGGATTTGAACCCAGATATCCTTGCGGAAACAGGTTTTCGAGACCTGCGCGGTACCAGATTACGCCACCTCAGCAAAAAAAAGGATATTGCTGAGCTTTTAAACTTTCTGAGGAAAGGGCTCTGTAGAAATGTTCCAGATTTGATAGATATAGGCCATATGCTCACTAAACAAACCTCCTAATAATTTCAAAAATTGTTTTCATCCTCGGGAAAATATCTCTGCATAAAAATTATTTTTATAAAACAACACCTATTTATAAGCAGTAGAGCAATTTTAAGGCTCCTAATGG
>JACRKH010000002.1 GCA_016235495.1 Candidatus Woesearchaeota archaeon | reverse complement strand
CTAATAATTTCAAAAATTGTTTTCATCCTCGGGAAAATATCTCTGCATAAAAATTATTTTTATAAAACAACACCTATTTATAAGCAGTAGAGCAATTTTAAGGCTCCTAATGGGGTTTTATTGAAGTTTTCTACAGAGCCGGACATTACAGAGATTTAGCTGGTAAATCCGAGAACAAAGCGCGCGCCTTTTGCATATCGCTTTACATCTTCGAAAGATTTTAGTTTTTTTAGTCTTCCCATGATGTATTTTGGCCGCAAGTAGAATTTTCTGAATGCTTTTTTGTTTAGTTGAATAAGCTGGTTTTTATCTTTATATCCGAAGGGGAGGAATACTGGTTCCCAGATAGTATATTTATCAAAGTTTGATTTGTCCAATGCTCCCCATTGGTCTGCAGTGTCCCAGAGTTTTGTTCCTGGAAAGGGTGTGTTGATACAGAACTGTGCATAGTCCGGATCTAATTCAATTGCAAAGTTTATTGTTTCTTCTCCCAGCTCGAGAGTTTCTCCAGGAAGGCCAATGATAAATGATGCTCGAATTTCTATGCCTGCTTCTTTTGTCCATTTTACTGCATCTTTAATTTGCTGAACTTTTAATCTTTTGTTAATGTTGTCTAGAAGCTGTTGGTTTCCAGTTTCAATGCCATAGAAAATATTCCAACATCCTGCCTTTGCCATTTTTTGGAGAATTCTTTCATTGACACAATCTGCTCTTGCATAACAGGTCCATGTAATATCTATTCCTTGCGCGATTATTTCATCGCAGACATCTTCAGTCCATTTTTTATTAATCGTGAATAAATCATCCCAGAAAGAAATTTCTTTTGCTCCATACTTATCTACAAGGAGTTTTATTTCTTCGACTGTTTTTTTTGGTGATCTTGCTCTAAATTTGTTTCCGAAGATGGCAGGGTTGCTGCAGAAGTCACAAGAGAAAACACAGCCTCTGATTGCAAGCATGTGCATACTGGGCAGTCTCTTGTATTGATTTGGAAGAGGAATATATTTCTCCATAGGCAGGAGGTCTCTTGCTGCAAAAGGCAAGTCATCTAAGTTTGGAATGTCTGCTCTTGCTTTGTTTTTTGTTACTTCATTATTATGTTTGAATGCTATTCCATCAATAGTGAGAAGTATTTTTTTATTCTTCAGAAAGGCTTCTTTTGTTTCATATTTTTCATATTTCTCGAGTATGTCCATAAGCGTAAGCTCTCCTTCTCCATATGCAAGGATGTCAAAGCAGTCATTTTCTTCCATAACTTTTATGGAGTGTATTGTTGCATGGTGCCCACCTAAAATGATAAGTGTATTTGGGAATCTTTTTTGGAACGCTTTTGCACATTCTGTTGATCTGTTGAATACTGAAGTAATTGCAGTAAGGCAGACTACCTTTGGAGGATCTTTTTCTGCAATATTAATTAAATCATCATTTGTATAATCAAAAATGAGAGAGTCAATAAGATTTACTGTTCTTCCTTTTTTTCTGACATATGCTGCAAGTGCTGCTAGTCCTAATGGTGGAAGATGTCCCCCTGCATTTCCGACAGATTTTCCATACCTTTCATCTACAGAAAGTGGTGGGCTGATAAATAAAATGTCCATGATTATTTTGAGGAGACTGGGTCTTTATTAATTTTATCCATTTCGGGGTGTATTTTGGAGCTTGAAAATCCTTATAAATTTCAAGAACTATTTTTTTCGTATGAGTGCGTGTGAGATGTGCGGGTATGGGACTTTACAGCTGCATAAATCTATTGTGGAAGGTTCTATTATGCTTCTTTGTGATAAATGTGTTCGTTTTGGCGAGGTTATTGAACTGAAGAGGCCTGCAGATGATATTGTGAATAAGAGGCTTGATTTTTATAAGACGAGCAGGTTTGCTTCTGCTTCTGTTGCTGGAAAAGTCTTACCTGAAGATGATTTGATTGTTTCTGATTATGCTCCTAAAGTGAAGAGAGCAAGAGAGAAAAGTGGGAAGACTCAGGAGGAAATAGCTTTGGCACTTGCGGAGAAAGTCTCCATATTACAGAAGGTTGAATCAGGGCATATGGCTCCACCAATGAAGCTTGCAAGAAAACTGGAACAGTTTTTTAAAATTGAGTTGATTAAAAAGGCAGAAAAGACTGTTGAGAATTTTGATACGCCTGAAAGTGCAGGTTCTTTTACCATTGGTGATGCAATTAAATTCAAAAAGTAATTAAAGTTTGAGAGTATAGATTTTTTATGAATAAAAAAGAGCTAGAGATTCTTCTCTCGAAGATTGCTTCCTTTGATGCGCCTCAATCTGGGCTTGAGCAGTACGCTACGAGCTCTTCCATTGCGGCTGATCTTGTTTGGAATGCTTTTCAAAATGGACATATTAATGAGAAGGTTATTGCTGATCTGGGCTGCGGTCCTGGTGTCTTAGGCATTGCAGCTTTAATTTTAGGTGCAAAGCATGTTTCTTTTGTTGATAAAGATAAAAAAGCTCTTGCTCAAGTGCAAAAAAATATTTCTCAGATGCAGGGGCTTTTGCAGAGAAACTTTTCTTGTGTGTTTCTTTTGCAGGATGTACAGGAGTTTCAGACGAAGGTTGATGTTGTTCTGCAGAACCCCCCCTTTGGCGTGCAGGAGGTTCATGCGGATCAGGCTTTTCTTCTTACTGCGATGCATGCGGCTCCTGTGATTTATTCTTTTCATAAGTTTAGCACGCAGGACTTTGTAGAAAAGTTTGTGCAGGCTGAAGGATATCATGTTGTTTCTTTTTATAGGTATGAATTTCCTATCAAGAAACAGCAGCACTTTCATACTCAAGCTGTGAAATATATTGATGCGGCTTGTTTTCTTATTGAGAAATAATTATTTATATTTCCCCTGCAGTGCATTGCGTTTTATTTTTACAATTTCTTGGAACATTTTTGCGCTGTCTCTTATTGGTGCAAGCTTGCTGTCCCCCTTGTCTTCCCATGTGACAGGAAGCTCTTTGATTTTATATCCTAATTCTTTAGCAATGAATAAAATCTCTACATCAAATGCCCATCGTTTGAGTGTTTGTCTAGGAAATATTTTCATGGCTGCTTCTTTTTTGAAAAGTTTAAACCCACATTGTGTGTCTTTGAAATCGTTTAAGATTAATTGTTTTACTAAGAGTGGGAAGGTTTTTCCTAGTATTTGGCGATATTTAGGCTGTGATACTGCTATATGAGATTGTTCAAGCGCTCTTGATGCAATGGCAATATCAGTTCCTTCATTGAGTGCATTGTGGAATTTTTCCAGTTCTTCAATTGGTGTTGCTAAATCTGCATCTGTGAAAAGAATAGGGTCATATTTTGCATTAATCATTCCTATTTTTACCGATGCCCCTTTGCCCATGTTTTTTGTATTCTCTATTAATCTTACTTTATTTTCTTTAAATTTTTCAACTATTTCTGAAGTTTTATCTTTGCTTCCATCATTGATAACCAGAATTTCATAATTTTCATATCTTCCTTTAAGGTATGCTGTTAGTTTCTCTAAAGATGATTCGATTTTTTTCTCTTCATTATATGCTGGCATGACCACAGAAATGTTCATATTAGTCTCTTTTTGGTCTTTCTTTAAAAATATTGCGCATTTTTGACTTCTATGGCAGAGAATAGACATAGATAGTGTATCCTATCTTTGCAATTGGTTCTTTTTCTCTTAACCATGCATAACAATCTTGGTTTATTTTTTGGTCTCCTTCATACCAAAATTTTCCTCCATAAAGTGCATTTACACTTACTGCTATTGTTCCATTTGTTTCTTCACAGCTGAGGTTTTCATAGTTTATATCTCGGTACTCTGGTTTTTCGAAGCCAGAATATTTGAGTTTGAGAGAGGTAATATTATTTTCGTGGACATATGTTCCTAATTTAATAAGATCTTGCCCCAAATCTAGGCTATCATCTATGAGATAATCTGGGGCGTTCTCTGGTCCAATAAATTCATTGAAATATGCAAGATAGGAAGGAGCTATCCATATTGACTCTGCAATGTACCAGATGACAAGGAGTAGGAGTAGTATTGGAATAATCTTTTTTTTGTATCTTTTCCATTGAAATGCACTTGCACTGATTATAATTATGAAGAATAAAATAATGAGTACATGCCTTAGCCCTAAATTTAATCTTACTATAAAGGAGAATATGAAGCCAATGACTGTTATTGGTAAAAGAAGTGTTATTTTTTCTTTCCAGTTTCCTTTTTCTTTCATAAGCAAGCAGATACTTATTAGGAAAAGGATGAGGAGAGGTATTGGTGTCTTTACTGCGAAAACAAAAAGATAGTAATACCAAACTCCATGAGCGCTGTAGTCTCCGAAAAGATATTGCGCCTGACCATCTCCGGAGTGTTTTATTTGTACAGCATAAGCTGCTAGAGAAGATGAGCCCGGGATGGGAACTTTTTCTAGGCTAAATATTATTATTTTCTGGAGCAGTGGATTGCTTGTATAGGCTTCGGTGATATTTTGGAGTCTTTCCTCTGTTCGTGATCCTTCGGATTGTGTATAGAAGGGATTGTTTTGGTTATATACTGGTGCAAAGTCAAAAATGTTTATGGAGGAAAAAATGAGAACTCCTAGTAAAGCAATTATTGCTAATTTTTTTAGATTCCATTTAAATCCTTCAGCTTTTCTATACATGAAAAACATTAAGAGATAGGCAGGGATGATGAATATTGCAGTGCTCTTGGATGAGATTGCAAGTCCGAAGAATATTCCTGTTAGAATTAAATGCTTTCTTTTCTCCGTTTTGAAATATTTCCAAAGATAGTAACAAGAAATCATGAGGAAACCTGCAACAGCAATGTCGGTCATAACAAGTATAGAACTCCCAATAATATCTGGATTGAAAATGTATAAGATTAGTGCGATTGTTCCAGGAAATAGTCCATAAAGTTCTTTTGTCCACCTAAAGATGTACCATGCAAATAAAAGAGATAGTAAGAGAAATGGAAGTCTTGCAAGAAACATGATGGTATCTGGGTTATTGTTTCCATAATATAGAAAATCATTTCTTGCGAATTCAAAGGGGTGGTAAATTGCTGATGCTTCTGGTTTGTCTATATGTATGAATAATAAAGGGATGGCTGAGAGAATATGGGTTGCAATAGGATGCCCTGTTTGGAATGTTTGATGCTCCGTGAGATAATAATATCCTGCCATGACATAGATGGGCTCGCTTACTGTATAGGAAGTGTGTTTTATGGTGTACACTCCTATGCTGAGAAAAATTATTGCAGCTATTGCAAAGATGAGCAGGCTTTTATTTTTATTATTCATGGTTCTTGCAGTTTCTTACATGTCGTAAATATTGTCATTCTAAACATGTTTTCTTGTTTGATTATTTTTAATTTTGTTTTTCTTATCATTTTTCTTATGCTTTGAGGAGAAAAGTGTTGAATATGACCACCCCCTTTTTTGTAAAAGGGTTTATTTAGAATATATCCTAGGATTATGCATTCTATGTTAAATAAGTAGAACCAGAGACTGAATGGGGTATCGTATGGTACGGTTATAAGCATCACTCCATTAGGTTTTAATATTCTTTCTGCTTCAGCAATTGCTTGTCTTGGATTTTCAAGGTGTTCTATGATTTCACTAAGAATGATTATATCCGCAGAATTGTCAGGAAGTTTTATTTTATAGGCGTCTGAAAGAATGCCCTTTTTGATATTCTTCTTCGTTTTAGCAAGTTCAAGCATACTTTTGTGTATGTCTACCCCTATAACAGGCAGTTTTTCTTTGTTCCATGCACAGGAAGCACAGCCAATGTCTACAATAATCTTTCCTGGATTATAATTCTTGTTTACCCATTTTTGTATTCTTTTATAACGGGCTTTATGAAACCAAGCTCTTGTACTCTTATTTGGTTCAATAAAATTTTCATAGAATTCTGGGGGAATATCATTGTAGAAATTATCCCAACTATTTCTTTCCATTTATGGTTTTATTTTGCTTTTCTTTAAAATGATTGCGGATTTTGGTCTTGATGGATTTGAGGTCTTAAGGAGTTTAGGGGGACATATGTCTCTGTCCTACACAGAAAGCCTTTCGTAGAAAGCTTTAAAAAGGGGAATGAAATCCAATGTGCTATGGAAATCAATGTTCTTGAGCATGAAAAGAATAGGTTGAAGTTTGAGATAATGGAAGAGACTCATACTTTAGCAAATTTGATTACAAAAGAACTTTGGAATGACAGCGATGTGACTGTTTCTGGGTATCACTTGAAGCATCCACAGACTTCTCATGTTACTTTATTGATTGAGACTACGAAAAAAGATCCAAAGAAGGTTCTTTTAGATACCATTGCTGATATTAAGAAGAAAAGCACTGAATTCCGAACACAGTTCAAAAAAGCAGTGAAATAGGAACATATTTAAATTTTGTTTTCTTTCGTAGGCAAATGAGTGGCTGGAAAGTATTTTTGAAGAAGACTTGGTATTTTATTGCCCATGATAATTCTCTGCTGTCTTGGATTGTGAATTTCATTCTTGCTTTTCTCATTGTGAAGTTTATTATTTATCCTCTGCTTGCTTTGATTTTAGGGTCTTCTCTTCCTCTCGTTGCTGTGGTGTCAGGGAGTATGGATCATGTGGGAATGAATTATGATACTTGGTGGGAGGATAAAGGGCAGTGGTATGTTGAACATACTATTACAAAAGAGGAATTTAGCCAGTTTTCTTTCACTAATGGTTTTCAGAAGGGGGATGTTATGGTTCTTGGCAGGGCGAAGGATTTAAAAGTAGGTGATGTTTTGGTCTATCAGTCCACATTGGCTGCTTATCCCATTATTCATAGGGTGGTGAGTGTGAGTGATGTTCCTGATTATCAAGTGAAGGGAGATCACAATGGCGGGACTGATCCTTATGCTGTTTCGCAGGAACAGGTCTTAGGTAAAGCTTTATATAGGATACCAAAAATAGGGTGGATTAAAATCTGGTTCAGCCAGCTTACAGGATTGTAGGAGGAAAGAAAAAAATGTTATTTTGTCCAAATTGCGGAAGCATCATGAGTCCAAAAGAAGAGGGGAAGAAGACTTTATTGGTCTGCAGCTGCGGCTATTCTCATGTTGAAAAAGAAGATATTCTTATGCGTGAAAGTGTGAAGAGCAATAAGAAGCTTGAGGTTGTTGATGATAAGTCTAAGAAGAGCCTCCCTAAAACACAAGTTGAGTGTCCTAAGTGCAAGTATAAAGAAGCTTATTTCTGGTCACAGCAGACTCGGGCGAGCGATGAAGCTGAGACACAGTTCTTTGAGTGCGTTAAGTGCCAGCACAGATGGAGGAATTATCGATAGAGTATGTTTAGAAGAAGACAAAAAGGGGTGCTGCGAGAGAAATCTGCTTTCATCTTTGGCGTTCTCTTAGGGGTCTTTCTTCTTCTTTTTTCCTGCCTTGCTCTTCTTGCACAGTTTGGCTATGTCTTTTTTCTCCCAGCTAGTCTTTTTTCTTCTGGTTCTCTTCTGGTTCTTCTTTTGCTTCTCGCTATTTATTTCCTGCGAGAAGGATTTTACAAGAGAATGACTGAGGGAAAAAGATTCTTTTTGTTGTTTGTTGGTTTTGTGTTGCTTGCATTTAGCTTGTTTCCTCTTCTTGTTTGGGTTGGTGTTTTTCGTTTTCTTCCTGTGTATATTGAACTTGCACCAAGTCCTTTGCTTTTAGCTCTGTTAATGTTTTTCCTGGGCTTGTATTTTATTGTTGATCGTTTTCTTTTAATCATTTCTTAATAGTTGTTATTAAGTATAGGAAAGTATAAAAATGCTCATCTTATTTTTCTCAGTTATGGAGTTAACTTTATCCGAGCCTCGATTGCTTAAAGAGAGTATGAACATTATTTCTGAGCTGGTGAATGAGGTTACTCTGCGTGTGGATAAGGATAAGATTGAGATTATTGCCATTGATCCTGCGAATGTGGCGATGGTTGATTTTAAACTGCTTTCTTCTGCTTTTCTGGAGTATAGTGTCCCTAAACCTCAGGAATTAGCTATTAATCTTGAACATTTGAAGCAGATTCTAAAGAGAGCGAAGCCTAGTGATACTGTGAGCCTTGCTTTGGATGAAGATAAAAATAGGCTGAAGATTGTGTTAAAGGGAGATGGAACGAGAACTTTTAATATTCCTTTGATTACTATTGATGAAGCTGAACAAAAATTACCCAGTCTTCAGTTTGCTACGAAGGTCATGATGTCTTCTAGCCGCTTTGATGATGCTATAGAAGATATGAGTATTATTTCTGAGTCTTTGTCTTTGACCAGTTTTCCTGATAAATTTTTAATCAAATCTGAATCTAATTTGAAAGATGCTGTTGTTGAGATTCAAGCACGAGATGATACTTCTATTCGTTTGGATGGAGATGCTTTGTCTTCCAAATATTCTATTGAGTATCTGAAAAAAATATCTAAAGCGAATAAATTGGCAGATCAGGTTTCTTTGGAGTTTGGTGCAGATTATCCTTTGCGTGCAGAATATACTCTTATGGATAAATTGCGTCTGAGTTTTATTCTTGCTCCAAGAGTGAGTAATGATTAGAATTTTTGTTTGAGTTTTCTTGGCGCTTTTTTAAGGAGTCTTCTGAAAACAATTGGAGAGATTATTGTTGTTATGAAG
Organism: Candidatus Woesearchaeota archaeon; assembly: GCA_016235495.1. Taxonomy (GTDB): domain Archaea; phylum Nanobdellota; class Nanobdellia; order SCGC-AAA011-G17; family GW2011-AR17; genus JAGVZZ01. The sequence goes on along the minus strand of JACRKH010000002.1, from coordinate 10,847 downwards.
GACATGAGAACAATTGCACTAAATAATTCTTTGTTGATGATGCTTGCCTGCAGAGCTATGGTTGCTATAACCAATTCTGTATCGCCTTTTGGATTCAGGCCCCAGCCTAAGATGAATCCTTCTTTCCATGTGCCATTGCTCATTCTTACTGCTAAAGCTGTTCCCCCCACTGTTCCTATCACTGCGATTGCTGTAAGCAAGAGAACGAAGAGGAGGTCTTTGAAGCTCAGTAAGAGGCTGAAGTCTGTGTTCATTCCCACCCATACAAAAAAGAGGGGAATAAGGAAACCAAATGCAATAATGTGAATTGATTTTGAGAGCTGATGTTCTTCCCAGAATGGTATTTTCTTTTCTTTGAATATGGTTTGCCGCACCACTGCCCCTGCAATCAATGCTCCTATGAGGGCTCCCAAACCAAGGCTTTCAGAAATGACTACAATCATTAAAACGAGAATGAGTGCGCCCATGAGTTTTAATGTTTCTTTTTCTTTTTCGAAAAGGAGCAGGATGCGGGGGATAATTAATAGTCTCAGGAGTATGATGATGATGAGAAATAGAAGGAAATTGAGGAGAAGCTGGCTTGGGGTGATGTTGCTTATAGAAAAATGGACGAGTGAGAGAATAATACTTACAATTATTAGTTCTATGGTGTCATCTATTGCACCAGTGCCTATGATTCGTGCGCCTATTTTTGACTTTAAGAGATTGAGTTCTTCGAGTATATCTACGGAGACTGCCTGTGCGCTTACTGAAAGGCATATGCCTATGATTAAACTCACTAAAGTGTCAAAGTGAAAGATGAATTTCATGAAGATAAAGCCAATAATGAGAGGGACAGAAGTGTTGAAGAGGGATACAAGGGCTGATGTTTTTATATTCTTTGTAAAAGCTTTGAAATTTGTTTCCAGACCAACATAATAGAAGAGCAGAATTATTCCAAGGTTTGCGAGAAATTCTAAGTTTGCCAGGCTTTCTGGCGTTGTAATTATAGTCTTTATGAGGACGATACTGAGCACTAATCCTGCAGTTATTTCTCCTACAGTTCTTGGGAGCCCTACTTTCTTTGCTATTCTTGAGAATCCATATGCGAGGATGAGTGCAGAAACAATGAGCAATAGAGAGGATACCATCTTTTTTGTTTTAGAAGGCTGTTATTTATTTAAAGCTTCCTTTTTATTGTATGTTTTGTAATCTCATTGTTACAGCTTTTATGAGCTTTGCACCACGCTTCGCATTTTTCTGCCCATGAGCTGTCATTATATTCAAACTTACAAATTTTACAGCTGTATGTTTTCTTCATTTTTTTATTGTTGCTAACAAAAAATATCTTTTTTTTCCTTTTGCAAGATTGTTTATGTATTGCAGATATTTTTGCACTCCTTGTTTTCTTTCAATGATGAATACTGCGTTTGGCACGGAAAGAATTTTTAGATATCTTCCTTGTATGTCTTTGAATATGTATTGGCCTCCGAAAGATTCTTCCCATGCTTCTGTGAAGTCTATGAGTATATCAATTCCAGCATTTTCTTTGTTTTTATCGTGCAGCAAAGTATAGTCTTTCCAGGAAAAATAATAAGCTTCTCCATTTAAAGAGCTTACTTTTCTTTTGAGTATTGTTGAAAGGAGTGAGAGGAGCTGTTTGTTATCCAATATATGCATTGGGTTTGCTTTTGCATGTGCGAAGGAGAATTGGTCAGGGATGGATTCTCTTTTGTAATGCAACTTTTTTATTTCTTTTTCTTTTTCTTTGTAAAATTCTTTCTTAAAGAAATTAGTGAGGATAATGCTGGGAAAACTTTCTTTTTGATCAATCGCTTCTTGTATTTTTTTGATACTAGTTTCTTTTTCGTAGTCTGGATTGATAAAACTATCCATGGAACCAGCCTCCGATAGTTATACGCTGTGTGTTTGCAATTACTTCTTCCACTTCATGAAAAGATTTCTCTGAAACTTTAAAGATAATGAATGTGTTGAACTTTGGTGTGATTGCTTCTTCCGGCTCTGAGGGATGCCCTGCTTTTGTTTTGTACAGGAGAAGTTTTCCTCCTTCATTTACTTTTAACTCTGTAAGATACAACATATATGCAATTTTTCTTTTTTCTAATCTATCATCATGAGGGAGAAGAAAATCTGTATTTTGATAAAGGCTTGCAGACATGTCTATTTTTGTAGAAATTTTTAGTTCTGTTATTGCTTCTATGAATGTGATGAATGCTTCTGAGGAGAGAAAGTGATAAAATTCTTTTAGTTCTTTATTGTCTACAGTTTTGAAGTCATGCGTCTGCATAAATTTGAAGAGGTCAGATTCTTTTTCCAGAAATTCTTCTTTTTTCAATGCTTTTAGGATTGTTTTTACTTTCTCTGGGTTGAGAAAATCATGCATCTCTATATGTGAAAATGGGCTATGATTTTTGAATTTCTTATTTAACTCTGCAATAGCTTTTGTGTTTCTATATTTGTTATTCAACCAGTTTATCATCTCTTTGTCTGAGAGGGCTTTGTGTATGTCCATTGTTTTAAAGAATTATTTCTTCTTAATAACGCTTTTTCTTTCTTGGTCTAATTTTGAAGAGGTAAATGTAGAGTCCTATAAGTATGAATGCGACTGCTCCATAGAGATATAGGTTTGTGTTGGATGTTGTACTGAGACTAGGCGCCTGTGCTTTTGGCACTTGGTTTGCAAGCTGACATGCTCCTTCTTTACAGCCATTGACGCAAGGCAATATTGTATAGGCTGCTGTGTCATCTACTGAACAGAAATATTCTTTTATGTCTGCTGCTTGGCAGGCATCAGTATAACTTTGGTCTCTATCTTTTACTGTTCCTGATTCATATTTGTTTTTTCCATCATCAGAATCGAGGCACTGTGCACTTACAAAGCTTACAAGGAGAAGCAATATTGCAAGCGTTGGAATTATTTTCATTGTGTCTTGGGAGGTTTCTAAACTATATAAATTTATTTCTTTTTCTTTGCCCTTTTTGGTCTGGGTATATTTTCTATTTCTTTCTCTATTTTTTCTGCATCTTTTTCTATTATCTTGACTTCTTTTTCCACACCTTTCTTTATTTTTTTGTATTCTTTTTTCCCTGGGACTTCATAGAGATGATGTCTTCCTGCAGGATGTTCATAGAAGGCAATTGCTTTGATTATTCTTGGGCTATCCTCGAGTCCACGGAACATGCGAAGAATTGTTTTTACCCGGGATATTTTTCCTGCTTCTTCTGCTTCTTGAATTATTTTTGCAGTCTCTTGCGAGATTTCTGTTCCTGTATGCAGGAGGAGCTGAAACTGGTTTACTCTTTGCGGCAGTTCTGCAACAATAAGAAATGATTCAAAGACTCTGAAGACAAGAAAGAAGGGAAATATTGCAATAATGTCCAGCCAAGAGTTTTTCATGAAATCTTTGAAGCTTCGTGCTCTTAAGTATTTGAAGAAGAGGTCGAGCACAAAGATTCCTAGTACTATGTAATCTGCAATGTCAATGTATAGCCTGTATGTTTCTGTGAATTCCCCACCGAAGAATTCAAGAAGAATTATCACTAATAATAGTAAAACTGCAATGGGTACGAGGCGGTCTATTGCTCCTTCTATCCACCAGTAGCATTTTCCTTTCATGGATGTTTCCTAGCTGTTGGTGTTAATAAAATTTACCAAAAGTGTTAAAAAGTCATTTTCCTTTTTGTTTCCTATGTCTTACATAAAAGGGGTGCTTTTGTTTTCAGTTGTTTTGCTAGTACTGCCTTTTGTGTTTGCAAGCAATGGCTGCTGCGGGCAGAGTGTTTCCGGAGATACTTGTGTGTATACCAGTTCTGAGAACTGTGCAACAGCAGATTCTTTTTCTTCATACTCTTGTGAAGGGACTGCATTCTGCAGCACTGGCTGCTGTGTTACGAGCGATGGAAATTGCGGTGAGAACACAGGACAGTATACTTGTGCTGCTGCAAGTGGAGAGTTTTTTTCTGGACAGTCCTGTGATGCTGTGAGTTCTTGTGCAAAAACCTGCTGTGAGAATAGCGGAGATTTTTCTTATACTTCTACTGCTGCTTGTGATTCTTTGAAAACGACTTATGGAGATTCTGTTGTTGAGCATTCTGTATCTAGCGAGCAGGAATGTTATGATCTTGGTCATGGTTCTGATTCTGGCTGTTGTGTGACGCAGGATAGTACTTGTGCTGCTTCGACGCAGGAGGCCTGCGGCAGTGCAAGCTATGACAGCGGGACTGGCTATGGATTTTATCCTTCTGAAAGCTGCAGCAGTGTTGCTTCTTATTTAGCGGATAAGAGTTTGGAGGCTGCTGCGAACTGTGCTTGCCAGTCTGAGGAGAGTTTGAACAGCTGTGATACTTTGGGGAGGGTTGTTTCTTCGGATACCTGCGGTAATCAAGAAAGTGTTGTTGAGGATTGTGCTGCTGAGGGAAAAGTTTGCTCCACTAGTTCTGGGAAGGCAACTTGTGATACCGGTACATGTGCTTCGACATATTCTTTTCCTCCTGGTTCTTTATTAGAGAATTTTAATTCGTACCCTGTGTATTATCAGTCTGGTATTTCCAGCTGGGATAAGGTGGCTTTAACTTTGGGCGGCGCACGAAAGCATGGGGAGTCTTGGTGTGTGTATGAATCTCCTGTGGGAAGTTTTAAGGATAGAGTGGGGAGTCAGCATTATCTTGCTTCCTGTCTTGCTGGTCAGGAGTATATCAGTAATTGTGAAAGTGATAGATCACAAATGTGTGTGACTACCTATGATCCTGTGGAAAAAATATTTCATGGAGAGTGTGTAGCGAATGATTTTGCTACTACTTATGGTGTAGACCCTGCTTCTGTGGGTGATACTTATGCTGGGCTTGTCAGTCCTGATGCTACGACTGGAGAGTATACTGATTCTGCGTCTACTGTTGCTCCTGAGACGAGTGATTATTGTACTAAGGCTACATTTGATTGTGAAACTATTTATGGGCAGAGTGATGTGATACCAGATGATGAACTGGGTTGGGAGCTATATGTGAATGCTTATTGCTTAAGAAAAGAATTTGCGTTGACTGCTGCTGACTACTGTGCTTCCCGAGGGAATTGCGGGATAAAAGAGAATGTTGCCGGCAAGTATGGTGGTGTGGATAGTTTTAAGGTTAGTGCTGATCCTGCTTTTGAGGATGTTCATGTTATTGGTTGTGGAGGAGATTGTTTTGATAGGCGATATGTGCCAGATAATAATTATGCTTTGAGTGAAGCTACACAATGCTTAGGAGACAGAGAAAAACTTTTAACTTGTGAAGAACCTTGGAGCATGGTAGATGATTCTTATCAAAATGATTGGGGAGATGCTGCTGCTGAAAATGGGGATATTAGTCCAAATTTTCTTACAGAACAGATGAGACCCTATTGGCTGCACGCAGATGAAGTAGCAAAAGATAGCGGAGCAATTTCTACAGATTGTATTTCTCCTTATCAACGTGTCAGAAGTATTTTTCAGGGCTTAGGAACTAATATTTATCCTGGTGACTGGTATAGCTTATCTTCTGAAGCAGAGTGGTGGGGAAATGGAGTGGGGAGTCCTGTTGGCGGCTGTGGTTCAGATGCAGTAGAGAACTGTGCTGATGAGGCTGCGAAAGCAAATGATGAAGATGTTCCTTATCGTTCTTTATTTAATACTCTTCGAAGTGTGAAACCTTGGTTTATGGATTTGACCGCATTGCATCCTTTCAGTATTGCTGCTGGTGATAATACTCATTATAATGATTTTAAGTATTTGACTTTATATGATGGGGATACTTTTGGTTGTGATGCTTCTACAGGTCCATGGACTAGTGATTGGTTTGCTGCATATGATAATGCAGATGGATTCGCAAGTTTGAAGGATATCAATGTGAACTTTGATTGTGCTGCATGGCAGGCTCCTTCTGGCGGTGAAGATTGCAGTTTGTGCGACACACCTGTGTCTCAGGGTGGTTTAATATTTGATCAGGGTGATACTTTGTATCCTGCTTCTTACTGCAATAAATTTAGATGCCAAAGTTTAGGAAGCTCCTGCACCTATGTCGGCGATAATTATGGGAGCGGGCATCCAAGCTGTGTGAATGAGGATCCCTGCACTAATCTTGCAGAAAAATCTTTTGGATTTACCGGCTCCTATGAGCAGGCATTGAAAGACAGCGGGTTAAGTTCAAGTTCTAGTGATTTTACTGTTGGGTATTCTGTGGAAAATGTTCCTGTGAAAAAAACAGTGAGCTTTGGTGTGGAGACTGGGAAATATTCTTCTTGTGTTTTCTTGGATCAAGATCAAGTACTAGGTTCCGGTCTTGATATTACTGCAATACAGGGTAGTGATATTTACAAACAAGGAGGGCAAGTATTTTATGATTATTTGAAAGGGTTTGCCTATGCGGAAACTCCTGCATGGGGAACTGTTTGTGATGGAACAGATGCGAATTGTGTGGACAGCATGACGACTTTGCATAATACGACGGTGCATTTAGATGATAGTGAGGAAGAAAAACCATTTTATATTTGGTGCAAGAGTGCTTGTGCTTATGTTCCACCTGCTCCTTATATTATAAAATTGAAGGCAGCTTTTGCTCCTCCAACGATTCCTCCACGAATACTTTCTGTTACTCCTAGTTCTGGAAGCTCTGTTCCTTATTCAGCAGTGAATGAGAATGTGAATTTGTTTTTGGATATAGATTCTACTTGCAAATATTCCAGCATTGCGACGACTACTTATGATGCAATGGAAGGAAGCGGCACTTGTGTTGGAAACAGTGATGCTCCTGGCGCTGCCGGGGAGTGTAATTTTAATATTCCTTTGAGTTTGGGCACGACTTCAATATATTTCTTATGCAAAGATGTGTATGGAAATTTACAGACGAGCCCTACTTTGTGGTCTGCAAGCAAATCTGCAGCATTGAATATTACACAGACTGCGCCTTCAGGAACTTTGTATACAAACAATGCTGTGCTGCAAGTGCATACTTCTTCAGGGGGGGACAATGGCAATGCTTTGTGTTTGTATGGCAAACATGGAGAGAGCTTGCAAGAGATGTATATTACTCATGGAACTTACCATGAACAGTCTCAAACGAGTTTAGAAAAAGGCAATTATGTGTATGATATTTCCTGCACAGATGATATTGGAAACAAAGCGGATGCAAGTATTTCTTTTACTATTGACAAAGATGTGAATGCTGCTGATGTGTCCAGCATTTATTATTTAGGAAATACTTTGTATGTGATTACGAATGAGGCTTCTACCTGCCAGTATAATACCAAAGATTTTGTTTATGGCGCCGGCTATGATTTAGGCGGGACTGCTTCCACAGATCATAGTCTGCAGGTAAGTGATATTTCTCAAGTGTATAGAATTATTTGCATTGATGCATATGGGAATACGATGGAGCCTGTGAAAGTTGATTTTCGATATTTACTTAGTTCTTAGGAAAGTTCAGTTTCTTTTATTCTTAATCTTAGATTTAGAATTTTTTGAATAAGTTCTTTTCCTTGCTCAAATTCTATTTCTTTTCCATAATAATTTATGCTATTCCTAATGTATCTCATTCTATCAAATTCTAAATATTTAAAATCTTTACATATTATTTTTAAAAGCTCTCCTATGCACTGATGTGATGTTACTTTGCAACCTTTATCAATACAAACAGCTTCGAGTATTTCCCTTAGTGCATCATAAGCCATTGAAACATATGCAGAGATTGTCACTTCATTTATTTTAGCTGTATCAATTGCTATTACTTTTGATTGTGACATCTTGATTAATGATTTTATAAGCTCTTTATCGGGCTGTATTTTTCGTATATAACCTTTTTTGTAGCATTCTTCTATATCCCTTGCAACTGCCCTTGTATTGTTATTCCATTGAGAACATTGTTTATGAGATGCTCATTTTTAAGCTCTTTTAAATTTTTTATTCTAAATAACTGGAGCTTTCTATTTGTTCTTTTCTCAAATATTTTTTCATCTGGAAATTCTTTTGTTTTTTCTGAGATTATTACTAAATCTAGGTCACTTTCTTCAATGTCTTCTCCTTTTGCTCCAGAGCCAAAGAAAATTATTGTTGGCTTCAAATAAAATTGGTTCAAACTTTCTATGAGACCTGAATCTTTTAACTTTCTTATATTGTAAAATATTTTTATATCTTTGTACAGCTCATTTTCCAGGTTTGCTTTGTAAAGAATAAAGATACGTTCTTTTTTTTCTTTTAACACCCCTTTTCTTGCAAAATCTTTTAGAATTTGACTTGCTGTTGCCGGGCTCATTTTTGCAATTCTTGCATATTCCCTTACCCCTAAATCTTTTAGCGGTGATTCTAGGAATGGCTTTAATCTGTTTATTTCCTGGAACATGTGTTTATAATTATGAACACTTGTTTATAAATCTTTCTTTTAGACTACGAAAAGGTATTTAAACTCTCTTATTTATTAAGTGGCTTTATGAGAGGTGGGTTTCTGGCAGCGAAGGCTCTCTTTATGATAGCCATTTTAGTGTTTGTTACTTTTAGTGTTTCTGATTTATCACAAGTTTCTGCTGTTGAGACTGGACAGAATGTGTGCTGCGAGAAAACGACTTCTGGGGATTCTTGTGTGTATACTGATTCTGGCAGCTGTGATGCTAGTGCTTTGCAAGCGACTACTTCTTGCGACCAAACTGCTTTCTGCAAAACTGGCTGCTGCATTTCTGATGAAGGAAAATGTTCAAAATCTGTTTCTAAATCTACTTGTGAAAATACTAATGGCTATTCATGGCAGGAAGGTGCTGCATGCGAGGTTAGTGCTTGTGATAAAAACTGCTGTGTGGTTGGCGGTTCCCAATGTGCATATACCACTGAGAGTAATTGTGAACAGTTGATTGAAGGTCTTGAGGATATTACTTTAGATTGGAGGGCTGTTGATTCTGAAAGTTCATGCACTTCTATTTGCAACAATGCTGATAAAGGGGCTTGTATGAGCGATAGCGGCTGTACGTATGGAACACAGGGAGATTGTGCTGCTCCGACGATAGATTATACTTCTGGGAATGGTTTTTACAAGGATACTTATTGTTCTGATATGGGAAATAGCGGCTGTACAGCACATGCTGATAAAAAATGTGTTGATGAAGATGTGTATAACTTTGACAGCTGTGGGAATCAAGAAGAGAAGGCAGTGGATTGTGATTATACAAAAGGAACATGGTGCGGTGCTGATGCCAATGGAGATCTTGGCTGTCAGAGCACTGATTGTTTAGAGCCTACTTTTGATGGAGTGTACAGCGTTAATGGTGAGACAACAAACAGAGATACGCATGATTCCAAGATTGGGAAGACTCGAAAGAATGGTGAATCATGGTGTTTGTATGAGAGCCCTGCTGGAGGATATTTTGACAGGCCTGGGTCTCAGCAGTATCGAGCATATTGTTCTTTTGGAAAAGAATATGTCGAAGCTTGCAAGGATTTTAGAGAGCAGGTTTGCATACAATATCCTTTTACTAGTTTTCATGATTTTAGTATTTTTGATTCTATGGATGATTGGAATAAAGCAGGCGGGGATGCTTATACTTCTGATATACCCTCTGCTGGAGCTGCATGTATTGATAATGGAGTGTACCAAGATTTAATCAATGCAAATGTGACAACTGTTCCTAAGGGTGGAGATTTCTGGAGTGGTAGTACAGAGTTAGCTGATACCTGTTCAACTGCAAATTTGGAATGCCCTGTCACCTATGCACGAGATACGAGTATGGATAGCTGGCATTGTGTGCAGAATTGTTATTGTTTAACACAAGAGTGGGTGGATCAAGCTGCAAACTATTGTGCTACTCGTGGAGATTGCGGAGCGAAGTATGATCTTGCTGGAAATTACCAAGGTGATACTTTTTATATTACTCGAAGTCAGGAGGCTTTAAGTGCTGATAATGTTACTATTGGTATGACCTTTGTTGCTTATGATCAAGCTTGTGATGATGAATATTATGCTCAAGGCGCTACTGATGTTTGTCCGAAACGAGGTACTGCTTTAAATTGTTATCAAAAGGTTGATGGAACATCAGAGATTGATGGTTCATGTTCATTTGAGAATGCTTTGAGTACTGCTGAAACTCAACTCTTGCAAAATAATTATGGTGTCTATGGTGGAATGATTGGTTTCTCTCAGAGCATTGGTCAATATATTGCTGCAAATTATCAAATATTAAGTACCGGAGCTCTTGTTGGTTATATTGCTCTTGCTAGTACTATTGTTGGTGCTGTTGGTCTTGCAACCTTTTCTATAGCTGCTGTTGTTGTGGGTGCTGGTGCTGGTTTTGCTGCGGGTGCTGCTGGAGTTTTTGGTGCAGCCTCGGGAATTACTGGTGCTTTGACTGGTGCAGCTGCTGGAGCTTCAACAGTTCCCATTGCGGGATGGATTGTTGCAGCTGTTCTTATTATTGCAGCAATAATCTCTTATGTTATTATTTCTGGAGGAGAAACAACTACAGTTACTATCAGCTCCAACTGCCAGCCATGGCAGCCTGTTCAAGGTGTGGATAATTGTGATTTGTGCGACAAGCCTGTATCCGAGGGCGGCTTTGCATTGGATGACAGCAAGGGAAATATTCTTCCCGGCTATGGCTGCTCTGAATACAAGTGCCGTTCTTTAGGATCAGGCTGCGAATATATTCAGGAAAATGAAGGAACGGATAGGCCAACTTGTTTTGGCACTGCGAGCAATGATGTGAATCATCCTGTTATTCAGAATGCATATCTCTTAGATACTTACCAAGATTTAAGTGTGAGTTTTGCGAAGGATAACAATCTTATTGTGAATGATAAAGTAGCACCTTATACTTTTTTTAGCTTTGGCATAGAAACTGATGAGCTTTCTCAGTG
>JACRKH010000028.1 GCA_016235495.1 Candidatus Woesearchaeota archaeon | reverse complement strand
GGCTCTGTAGAAAACTTCAATAAAAGCCCATTAGAAGCCTTAAAATTGCTCTACTGCTTATAAATAGAAGTTGTTTTGTAAAAAAAAATTTCTATGCAGAGATATTTTTCAGAGGATAAAAATAATTTTTGGGATTATTAGGAGGTTTGTTTAGTGAGCATATGGTCTATATCTATCAAATCTGGAACATTTCTACAGAGCCCGAAGATAAGAAAATTTATAAACTCCTTTCTCCAGGAATCACGTATGCAAGAGCAAATCTATGATATGCTCCTCAAAGAGAATGAGGTGACTTGGCAGGATATTATCTACAAGCTTGTTAAGGATGAACAGATGGATCCTTGGGATGTTGACTTGCACAGGTTGACGCATAAGTATATTGCAACTGTTAAGGGTCTCAAGGAAATGAATTATTTTATTTCTGGGAAAGTTCTTTTGGCGTCAGCAATACTCCTTAAGATAAAATCAAATAGATTGGTGCAAGAAGATATTAATAATTTTGATGCTTTTCTTTTTCATGTGGATGAGCCTTTGGCATTTGAAGAATTAGGAGAGTTTAATCCTTATCATGAGCACAAAGTGGAGATTCCTCAGTTAGGGGTGCGAACACCTCAGGCACGAAGAAGGAAGGTTTCTATCTCTGATCTCATTGGTGCTTTGGAGAAAGCCTTGCGTGTGGATAGCAGAAGAAAATTGCGATTGCAGAAATTCTTGAATTTTCATAGACCAGAGATTCCTGAAAAGAAGATTGATATCAACAAACTTATTGATGCTATCTATCAAAAACTTACAGCCTATTTTAAGCAGAGAAAAAGTGTTCCCTTCTCTGAACTGCGAACTACTCAGGAGAAGGAAGAAACTATTCTTACTTTGCTTCCTTTATTGTATCTGCATAATCAAAATAAAGTGAATTTAGAGCAGGAAGAAGCTTTTTCAGAAATTCATATTCATAATTTTTTATCGTAGTGCTATTGCGCGAACAGGACCTACAGTTACTTCTTTTTCTAATCTTGGATGGACATAATCAAAGTGTATTCCCAGATCAAGGTCTTTTTCTTTGTATTTCTTGTCTCCATTAATTTTTGTAACTAAGCAATATTTCTGTTCTTTGCTTGTTGTTCTTCGTGTGTAGAAAGAGCCTTTTATTAAATGAAAAATAAAACTTCCTTCTTCTGTGTCTATAAAAAATGTTTTTTCAGGATCTAGTGATTCTAAAAAGTCTCCTTCCATGGTCTTGTTCATATTTTTTTCTTTTAAAAATGCTTCTATTGTTGAATATATAGATTTAGAGTTTGTTTATAGTTTTAATGGGTGTGGTTTGTCCAACATTCTTTCCATTTAGAAAGAAGATAGGTTTTCCTATAACTTTTTGGTTTAATGTCAGAAGATTTTCAATGGCTATACCCCCGAAGCTTATTATTTTTTTCAGTTCTCCTCTAAAGTCTATAAGCCATTCTCCCTCTGGAGTTCTATAGACTTTGTATTTGCTTCCACTTTGTGTGCTTATCTCCCACTTTGAGTTTTCTTTCATTGTTCCTCCTTACTGTGCTTTTCGTTTGAAGAGTTTGAAAAATTTGTCAATCCAGTTTAACTTTACGGTGTCATCTGCTAGGGCTTCGCCAATGAGTGCTGCTGCAAGCTGTCTGTATGCCCGTGCTGCATTGCTTTGCGGGTGTGTATGCACAAGTGCATTTTTCATGCTTAACGCCAGGCGCATATTGCTGTCTTCAGGGATAATGCCAATCACTGGCTTCTCGAGCATGGCTTCAATATTTCTGGGGGAAATATCAAGTTTATCCTGCTTCGCTCTTGTGATTACAACCCCTCGCACTTCTTTTCCTAAATCTTCTGCGATCCTAATTGTCTTTAGTGCATCTGCCATTGCAGGAAGCTCTGGATTTGTGATAATGATAAGTTCGTCGCTATGCTCCATGGCTGCCAATGCTTCTCTTCCCAGACCTGCTGCACCATCGAGGATGACAAAATCTGTATTTAGTGTTTTTAAACTTTTTAAGTGTGAGAATTTGAGTGCATTCATGTCTTCCAGAGCAAGGCTTCCTGGTATGAAACTTATTCCTGATGCATGTCTATACACTGCTTCTTCTATTTTATTTTCTCCACGAAGCACGTGGTGCAATGTAATGGGGCTTGTTGGCACTCCTAAGTGCAATCCAACATTGGGAGTAGTGATGTTTGCATCCACAAGAATGGTTTGTTTTCCAAAGGTGTTCAGCGCTGCAGAGAGGTTCACTGCGGTGCTTGTTTTTCCTACACCTCCTTTTCCGCTGAGCAGTCCTATTGTTTTCATTTTACCAGTTCATCAATGTAGTCCACATACATTTTTGTTGTTTCTACATATTCTTTTAGCATAGGGATATTTATTTCTTCTCCTTTTGTCACTAGGGTCACATTCTTTCTATATTCTTCCTTTGCTTTGTAATCCCCGTTGAAGATGAGTTTTAATCCCACATAAAAATCAATCATATCTTTTACTTTTGGATCTTTGGGATGAAGTTTCTCTAGATTTTTCATACGCATAAGTGGAACAGGAGGGATAGATTTTACTTTTCTTTTTTCTAATTCTATTTCATAATATTTTTCTGTCTGGTGGTCTAAGGTGAGAATAAATTTTCCAATGATAGTTCTAATTATATCAACTGTCCTTGTATATTTTAAGGTGACAAAGATCAAGTGGTCAATTCTTTTTAACTCTTCTCTCGCGAGGTCTTCGTCATGCATGTGTTTTTATCCCGTTTAAGAGTGTTTTTGTTGTTTTTATGTATTTTTCTATTTTTTTTCCCTCGAATGCATTTATTTTGTATGCATCCGAGCAAACTATGAGTCTTTCTTTTCTTTTGAACTCGATTGCACTTGTCTTCTTTGCTTTTTGTAATTCTTTTATTTCTTTGTATGTTTTCTGAAATTCTGCTGGGATTGTTCTTTCTTTATTGATGCAGTCCCAGCATTTTTCCAGTTCATTCATTGCAAGGGGGAGGAGTTTTACTTCCCCAGTAAGTGTGAAGGCTTTGTTCACCAGTGCTTCTGCTCTTGCCAGTGCTTGTTCTGCTGTTTGCATTTATTCTTGGAGGTCTAGTATTGCCTGTGCAAGGTCTCCCTGTGCTTTTTCTAAAGCGGAGCGTGCTTGTGCTTCAGAGCAGGATGCCTGATGCATGACTGTTTGTATATCGTCCCTGCTGATGGGAGTGCGTTCCTCAATCTCTCCTGAGATTTGAAAGCTTTGCTCGCCCATCATTATCACTCTTTGGACACTTGGATTTCTGATAATGATTTCTGCTCCTGGGCTTCTTATAATTACTTCAGTTGCAGGAATCTCCTCCTGCTTCATACCCATTTTCTTCATGGCCTGCTTTACAAGCCGTGGATCCATTCCTTGAAACATGTTATAGCCCTTTCTTTAAGACAAGTTCGACGATAATCACGAGAACAATGGCAATGATAATCCAATTTTTATCGAGCTGTATCTTACTTTTGTAGTCATCGAAGTAACGAATAAGCCCTCCACCTGATTGCGGCATAGAAATTGTCTCGTTACTCATTGAAATAGGAATGTATTTTAGATTTATATAGCTTGCTGTGCGTTTTAACTCTTCTCAATGGTTGCATTATAAGTTTTCTGCTTTATAAAGAAGGATTTTTATTGTAAAATGGGTAGACAGAAATAAGCCAGCTTCTGTCCTTCGCCTATGGAAGTACTCATCATTCAACTGAGCGTTTGAAAACTTGCACCTGCTGGGGCTCATGCGTTTCATCGTTTCCTTGAAAAATGTCAAAGGGTTAACTTGTTTCCTTTGCAGGAAACTTCGCCATTATCATCCTGTTTCAAGGGCGTGCCGTTTCTGGATGGTTGCCTTCCTTTTCAGGAACTCTTGCGAGCAGCATTTTCCTAAGATTGCTCTTGTTTGGTGGCTGGACTTTCCTCACAACCAAACTTTTAAAAAAAGTTTGATCAAAATGTGTTAGCAAAATGATCCGGTTGCGTGATGAGTGTTTCTGCCTACCCAATGAAATGTGAAGGTAGAAAGTTTATAAGCTTATTGCTTTGAATTTTGAAAAGAAAAAATTAGTTTAAGATTTAATATGCTTATCCCTTTTTCTTAGAAGCAAGTGAAGACACAATTCCAAGACCAGCACCCACACCTGCAAGTGCTAAAATTATTCCACCTTTTGTTTCTAAATCTGAAGGGAGATATGAATTGTCTGTCCACTTTTCCTGTACTTCTGCTTGCAGATAATCAACAATGTTTCTTGCATCTCTGTAACGGACATGCTCCATGTTTCTGTCTTCAAAAGGGGTGTTATCGAGATGGACATTCATTTGTTCAAATTCACTTGGAATTCTTCCTGGATTTCTTTGTACAATATCATGCCCCGCATCGTATGTATGATCTGCAATAGTTTCTAGATTAGAACCTATATTGAGTTTTTGGATATTTCTTTTCAAAGAGATACTGACATCTTCAACACTGTCTCGTGCTTGTCTTGGTTGTTCATAGCCGAGGCCAATTGCTCCAAGAATGCCTAAGCCTGCTAATGCCCCTGTGATATATCCTGCTGTGTTTCCCATTTTTTACCTTCCTTTTTGTTATTACTATATAGTAACTCTTATATAAATCTTTTGCTTCAACCATTCTGTTGTTCTTTCTCTCCTCCTAGGCTTTATAAAGGAATCTTTATTTTAGTAAAAAATGGATATTGGTTTTATTTGTTCTGGATATAAAGCTGGAATATATACTCTTCCTGAGGCTGTGCGTCTCCTTCGAGATGAAGAATTTGCTGCTGATACTTTGAGAAAAGCTGGTTTTGACCCTCGTTTTGTAGGTATTTATGAAGGTAAAAAGCTTTCTTCTGGAAAGAAGAGGGAGGATATTTCTTTCACCCATGCACTTGTTCGTGATTCCAGAGATGTTGATAAAGTTCTCTTGAAAGAATATGCAGAGGCTTTTCAGAGGGAGTTATTTGGGGAAGAGAAAGAACATTTTTTGAGTCTCCCTAGTTTAGTTCTCGAGGCTCCTCTTGGTTTTTCTGCTCCGTTTGCAGGTGCGTTGTGGTACGAGTTTCCCGAGGAGGATTTGGAACAATTTTATGTTCGTAGTTTATATGTCCATCTTGATGCAAGAAAGTTTGGTGCTGGAAGAAAACTCATAGAGAGTGTTGTGGAGGAGTTTGCTCCCGGCTATGGCTGCACTACTATTGGCCTTGATGCACCTGAACAAGTTGTTCTTTTCTATAGGAAATTAGGTTTCCGGCAAGCATCGAGGTCATTGCTTGGATTTCGCACACAAGGACAGCAATATTTAGTAAAAATAATTTAATCTTTGGTGAAGGCTTGCACTCCCCTATAAATACTTTCTGAAATGTAGCCTCCCTCTAAGATGCCAAATATTCTGTATGGTTTTAGTGTTTCTCTTAGTGTTGTTATTGCATGTTCATCAAGCTCCCAACCAAATTGCTCGTCGGCGAAAGTGTCCAAGCCAAGACTCACTCCAATGATATCCGGCTTCCATGCATATATTTCTGGCATAACTCTCTCTTGTATTATCTTTAGAAATCTTTTATTATTCATCGCGCCACCCATTGCAAGATGTGTACAATTCTTTGCATAGGTAAAATCTTTTTTTCCAGGCCAGAGTTCTCTTTTGTATAGTGAAATCATTTTTGCACATTCTTCTCCTGCAAGGATTTCTTCAGTGCCGCAGCCATGGTGCACATCTACATCGAGCACCAGCACTTTTTTTCCTTGCTCTGCACAATAGAGTGCTGCTATTGCCATGTTGTTCAAGAGACAAAATCCATGTGCTTTGTCTTTGTGTGCATGGTGCCCCGGAGGACGGACAAGGGCGAAGGCTTCCATCTCTGCAGCGAGGATGCTTGTTGCCACTGCTGCAATTGCAGTGCGGTAACTGAGGCGATCAGTATGTGTTTCTTCTTCCTCATCAATTGTTTCCACTTGCGGCCCAATCACACGCAGGTCATCAAGGTAAGAGTGTACAGAAGTAATTCTTTCAAGCAATTCTGGGTCTTCTTCGTCGCCACGATTGAATGCCCTCTCCGAGCTGAGCACATGCTCTTCTAAGTCCTCAAGCCTTCTTGGTGTTTCTTTGCCTGGAAAATTGTTTCCCTCTGCTAAAAATAAGGGGTGAGAGTAGATTTGCATGCTTTTGTTTTTCTTTTTTCTTTTATAAAAGCAATGGTTTGCTTGGAAAGACTTAAATATTTCTTTTTTTTAGAAAATTTATGCTTTATCCTCCCAAGCCTTTTATTCAGAGAAGAAGTGCTCCTGATAGCACTCTTAGTCAGAAACTTTTGCAGGATTTTTGTCTTGAACTTTTTGGTGGGTATGTAGAGAGAGATTCTCCGGAATGTTTTCTTGCGTTTATTGATGGTGTTTCTGCTGGAGGACTGTGGTATAAATTATTTGAAGGAAGTGTGTATGTGGAGAGTTTGTATGTTGTTCCCTCTTTCCGAGGAGAGGGTTTGGGAAGAAAGTTATTGTTTCATGCAGCCCGTGAGGAAGCGTGTTCAGAAATGTATTTACTTGCTCCCGATGCTGTCCTGCCTTTCTATAAAAAATTAGGTTTTGTTTGGGAAAGGCATGTTGTACAAAAAGATGTGAAGAAAAGATTTTCTGTATTATCAAAAAAATTTGAGTAGAATAAAAAAAAGCATGCATAGGCAAGAGTATAATAGCTAAATCGAACTATTGGTAACTGCGAGCTGAACAGCTCGCCGAAGCTTGCTGCGTACACTCCAGTCCCATCAACCCTGTCTTCTGCAGGGGTTCTCAGTCTCTTTTCAAGGTGTCTTTCGTGCTTAGATGCATTCAGCACTTATGACTTAACGCGTAGCTGCTCGGCCTACCTTGTCAGATAACCGATACACCAGAGGCGTCGAAGCACCGTTCCTCTCGTACTAAATGCTCCTTCCTCTCAGACCTTCTTGCACTTCCAGCAGATATCATACAAACTGTCTCGCAACGTTCTTAACCCAGCTCACGAACCGCTTTAACCGGTGAACACCCGTACCCTTGGGCGCTGCTGCACGCCCAGGATGCGATGAGCCGACAACGAAGTAGCAAGCCGCGCCGTCGATTTGAGCTCTTAGGCGCGACGACTCAGTTATCCCCAGGATAGCTTTTCTGTCATACCTGGCCCCCACCAATTGGGACACAGGGGTTCGCTAGACCAACCTTTCGGTGCTGCATTTCTTACTGTTCGAAATACAGTCAGGCAAGCTTTTGCTCTTGCACTCTACTCAGGATTTCTGAACCTGATGAGCTTACCTTTGGGCCCAACTGATATCTTTTCAGCTGGGTGCCGCCCCAGCCAAACTGTCCACCAACTGCTGTCCTTCTTTCGAAGTGAGCAATGCAAATTCTATAGAGTGGTGTTTCATTGATGTCTATTCCTGATCTAGCGACCAGAACTTAGCAACTCCCACCTACGCTACACAATAAAACTCGCATCACAACAATAAGCTACAGTAAAGTTCCATGGGGTCTCCGCTTCCCGCTGGAAGTCTCTGGACTGCACACCAGAATGTAATGTTCGGGGGATTCTTGTTTGGGACACTAGCGAACTCGTTACGCCCTTCATGCAGGTCGCCAATTAAGCGACAAGGCATTTCGCTCACATTTGTTACTTCCCATTTTTGGTACTAACCATCAGTATATGATGGCGGATAATCATTTCTGATTACCTCTGTATATCGCTATACAGGTCGGACTATATCTTCACTTTTCAGTGTTTGGCGTATAGTCTCTGAGGATTCTAAAGATCTTTTGATTTGCCGGTTCATTTCCGAAGCGAGACTTGCAATTTCTTTTAGTCCTTCTTCCTTTAGATGTTCTTTTCTGTTCATCAATTCAATAATTTTTGAGAATATTTCAAAGTTTTTTGTTTTGATGTTTGCAATGGGTATTCTTTGAAGAATTTTACAATTTGATTTAGATTTTGTAAACCTCTGACTCTGAATTCCATCCTATCCTCGTGATTTCTACAAATTTTTCCACAAATGAAAAATTCTTTTATTTTGTGAAGTATTTTTAGATCACGTTGATGTTGAACAACTCTAAATTCTGGAAGGATTTGCCAGCCTAAGGACATTTTTGGTTGTCTATTAATAGACACATGGAAACATCCTTCTCCATCGACGAATCCTACAATCCAACTTTTCTTTAGTCTTTCCTGCTGATTGTCTGCACTCACACATTTTTACCATTCATTGGGATTTATAAAATTTTCTTGAATTTATTGAAATATTTTTCAGTATGGTAGTGTGAGATACTCAGATTTTCCAGCATATAGCCAAATTTTACTAAGGCAACTTTGTGCTTACCTTAAGAGAATTATAGTTATTCCCGCCGTTTACTAGCTCTTAGCTCCGTTGAACCGGAGTTTGAAGTACTAGCACTGGGCAGACGTCACTAACTATACACACCATTTCTGGCTCGCAGTTAGTTATGTTTTTGTTAAACAGTCGGTTCGCCCTAGTTATTGAACCCTGTAATCGCCTTCATGTGAAGACAATCGCAGGGACCCCTTATACCGAAGATACGGGGCTAATTTGGCGAGTTCCCTAAACAAGATTACTCCCTCAGACCTTGGGCTTCTCACCCTGAGCCACCAGTGCCGGATCTAGGTATAGATATTTAGGATCCTTCTCTGTTCCTTTTTCACTGACTCCAGATATCAACATAATGAGCACTAGGCTCACTCATCATAGATTTAATCAATATCTCATCGTTATGATACTCCATTGATTTGTTCTATTTGACAAGCACGACTGTACTTGTATGTCTATTCCGAAGTGTCAGAAACAAAGCTTGCGTTACCGCGCGTACCTAAATAGTAATGGAATATTAACCATTTTCCCTTTCCCCAAGTTCCTGTTAGGATTTGGGTTAGGACTAACTTACTCTCAGCTGATCTACATTGCTGAGAAACCCTTGCTCTTTCGGTCTTAAAGATTCTCACTTTAAATAGATCCTACTACTACCAGGATTCTTAACCCTATGAGGTTCCTACACCCTCTCGAGTGCAGTTCTTCCCTCACAGAGCACCTTCCTACCTCTCTCTGTACTCCTGCACAGAGGACTATGGTATCGGTAAACAACTTAGTCCCGTCCATTTTCAGGGCATATGACCTTGACAGGTGAGCTGTTACGCTTTCTTTAAAGGATGGCTGCTTCTAAGCCAACCTCCCCGCTGTCTGTGGTGATAAACACCTTTCACCCTTTAACACTTAGTTGTTATTTAGGGACCTTAACCATAGGTTGGGCTGTTCCCCTTTTGCGATACAAGTTTACCCCAGTACCGCCGTTTCCCAGCTTCTTTGATGTTGGAACATTGGGAGTTGGACAAGAAGGTGAGAGATTTCTCTCCCGAGCCTTCAAATCCGTCGCTCTACCTCTCCAACTATCTCCACTGAGACTAGACTTAGGCCTATTTCGGAAGGAACCAGCTATTACCGGGCTCGATTGGCTTTTCACCCCTAGCCGCAAGTTAGAACAACACATGCACGTAGCACGTCTTCAGGCCTCCACCACTCGTAGAGCGGCTTCACCTTACCCACGACTAGATCGCCCGGTTTCGGGTCATACCCTAGTGACTAAAGGCATTTTCATACCTCTCTCCTTGCAAGCTGCGAGAAATTGGTTTCCCTACGGGTACGTCGCTTGACGACTTACCCTTGCCACTAAGATAAACTCCCTGGCTCGTTATTCGAAACGTACGATACAACCCCTGAGGGCCGTATCTCTCTATAACCATTAGATTTCAGGTTCTTTTCACTCTCTATCGAGAGTTCTTTTCAACTTTCCCTCACGGTACTCATATGCTATCGGACTCAAGACATATTTAGAGTTGGAAGTTGATGTCTCCCAAATTCATGCACAATTTCCAATGTACATTACTCAAGATACTTACACGCCCTTCTCACTTTCTCTACGGGATTATCACCCTCTTTGATGTTTCTTTCCAGAAAACTTCAAGTCATGAGGATTGGGTCTAAAAGTAAGTCTTACAACACCACATCTCTGCCAATATTCCTATTGGAGATTCAGTTTGCTCTCTTCCGTTTTCTCTCGCTGATAATCACGGAATCTCTATTGATTTTTTTTCCTCTAGGTACTGAGACGCTTCAATTCCCTAGGTTCCTTACCCTCTCGGGTTTACTGAGAAGTCTCATTCAGGTATCTCCGGTTCAAAGGCCGCATGCGCCTCGCCGAAGCATTTCGTAGCTTGCCACGCCCTTCATCAGTGTCTTGAACCAAGTCTTCCGTCTAATGGTGTCAGTAGTAGCTATTTTATTACTCTTGCCTATGCACGGTACGAATGGAAAAATATGATTTTTTCACTGTTATTTCTAACAGGTTCGTACCCTTCACCCATCATTGTTTAATGATGAGTTGCATCTATTGTCATGAAATGACTATGAAATGGACCCGTCGGGACTTCCGAGGATCCTCTTTTTGGGGATTCACTTTCGAACCCGAGGCCCCCTACTTGCAAGGCAGGTGCTCTACCAGGCTGAGCTACGGGCCCATTATAAGTGATTGAAGTATGGGTAATTTGAGCATTTAGTAAAAAGATTAGTGTGTCATAAAAATAAATAGGAGGTGATCCAGCCGCAGGTTCCCCTACGGCTACCTTGTGACGACTTGTCCCTCCTTGCTGAGCTTAAGTTCGAAATATGCTTAGAGCATAAGCCTCACTTAAACCCTGCTCGGCTGGAATGACGGGCGGTGTGTGCAAGGCACGTTGACGTATTCACCGGGTGCTGATGACGCCCGATTACTAGGAATTCCAGCTTCATGAGGGCGAGTTGCAGCCCTCAATCCGAACTAGGGTAAGGTTTGAGGGGTTGACTTCTCCTTTCGGAGTTGTATCCTATTGTCCTTACCATTGTAACGCGCGTGTAGCCCAAGAAATTCAGGGCATACCACCTACCGTTGCCTGCACCTTCCTCCTTGTTTCCTAGGCAGTCTCCATAGTGTGCTCGATCATCCCGGAGGATTCGGTCGCAACTATGGATACAGGTCTTGTTCGTTGCCAGACTTAACTGGACACTTTACAGCACGAACTGACGGCGGCCATGCACCTCCTCTCGGCTTGTCAGGTAAAACCTTTAATCTGACCTTCATCCTGCCGTCGTTCTTGGTGAGGTTCACGGTGTAGAATCTGATTAAACCGCACGTTCCACTCCTTGTAGCGCGCCCCCGCCAATTCCTTTAAGTTTCAGTCTTGCGACCATACTTCCCAGGCGGCAAACTTAACACCTTCGCTCCAGCACTGCACATTCCCGAAGAATGCGCAACACTTAGTTTGCAGCGTTTACAGCTAGGACTACAGGGGTATCTAATCCCTTTTGCTCCCCTAGCTTTCGTCCCTGACCGTCGGATTCGTTCTAGACAGATGCCTTCGCCATTGGTGGTCTTCCAGGGATTATCGCATTTTACCGCTACCCAAGGAATACCTCTGTCTCCTCCCGATCCCAAACAAAGTAGTCTCTCTTGCGGCCCCTATGTTAAGCATAAGGATTTAACAAAAGATTTGCTTTATCGGCTACGGACGCTTTAGGCCAAATAAAAGTGATTACCACTCGTGGCGCCGGGGTTACCGCGGCTGCTGGCACCGGTCTTACCCACCACTTATTCGTCAAGATATTTACACTTAACAAAAGCTCGCCATTGGCGAGCACTGAGGGTCCCCTTATCACACTTTCGTGTATTGTAAAGGTTTCCCACCTGCTGCACCCCTTAGGGCTAGGACCCTTTTCTCAGTGTCCTTCTCCGGGCTACCTCTCTCAAGGCCCGTACTGATCTTAGGCTTGGTGAGCCATTACCTCACCAACAACCTAATCAGCCGCCGACTCATCCTAAGGTGTCGGAACTTTCAAAAAAAGCACATTCCAGAAGCAATTTTCTATCCGGTATTAGCCACAGTTTCCCATGGTTATTCCAGGCCTTAGGGCAGATTATCGACGTGTTACTGAGCATTTCGCCGGTGACTCCGAAGAGCCCCCTCGACTTGCATGGTTAAGTGGAACCCTCATAGCAGTAATCTCCCGCAGGATCAACGGGTATCTATGGAAGAATTTTTTTATTAGCACACTTAAAGGTTTGTTGTTAACACAAAAAGAGTTTTTTACTAAACTCTACTCTGTACCCATACCTCATACTTAATTATTCAATCAAGTACTCATTATTTGAAGATTATTCTTCAATCCCCTTCTGAAAAAGGGGCATGTATTTAAAGCTTTTGTTTCCGAGGCAGTTTATTTCCTTCTGAGTCTCTTTGCTTTCTCTTTCCTCATACGTTTTCGCTGCCATTTCCAACGCATTTGGCCTTTTTTTTTCCACCTTCGTGAACTTCGCTTCATGTGGCTTTTCGGAATTTTTCCTTCTTTATATAGTTTTTGGGGGTGCTTGAAAGAGTTTAGAAATATTTTCATGCATGGAAAGCTGTGTGAAGCTTTGAATAGGAGTGGATATATATCCTTTTTTTCTGACGAGGAACTGTTCTTTTAGCTCTTGAACTTTTGTCATGGGAATGAAATACCATGTGCTGTAGTGAATTTTTTCATTTGAAAATGCATACCAGACTGATATGTTAAAATATTTTTGAAGATTTGTGTATTTGTTTGTTTCTTCAAGACTAATACAAAACTTTTCATATTTTTCTAATGGTTCTTTATGCTCTACATCAACGAGTATGAAACCAAAATGGGGAAGAAGAACAAAAAAATCTGGTCTTTGCACATTGTATTCTTTCAGAACTTTAGCATACGAGTCAATATCTTGTTGGATATACCAGTAAGGAATTTTCTGCGAATCCAAAAAGTCTTTAAATTTGTTTTCTGCTTCATATTGTTTCTCCTGATTGTTCATATTTCTTTTTGAAGAAATGTTCTTTAAGAAGTTTTGCTCTTTTTTTCCGAAAATCTTTCAGAGCGATTCGTATATTTCTTGTGTCTTCTTTTTCATTATTGGCCAGGCATATTTCTGTATACATTCTTCCCTTGCTTTTTGTCCATGTTTGATTCTTAACTGTTTATCATCAATGTAGGTTTGTATTGCTTTCTTTAATGCTTCTTTGTTGTCAGGCGGGATGATGAATCCACAGTTTTGGAATATTTCTTTCATGTCTGTGGTGTCTGTGGTAATGACTGGCCTGGCCATGGCCATGGGATCGAATGTTTTTATGGGGAGCTGTGCATTTGCTGCCTTTGTGTTTCTGTGCGGGATGCAGACTATATCTGCTGCCGCCATGAATTCAGGCATTTCTTCATAGCTTCTAAATCCTTCTAAAGTTATTCCTGGCTCTGCTTTTAATTCTTTAACATAAGGGTTTGATTTGTCTGCTCCGACGATGAGAAGCTGTATAGCTTCATTTTCTTTTCTTAATTCTTTGACTACATCTATAAGGTCTTGTATCCCTTTGTGTTTTTTTGGTGCGCCAGAGAAGAGGATAACTGTTTTATTTTCTAATTGGAATTCTTCTCGTATTCTTTTTCCATTGTATTTTTCTGGATTGAAGAGCTCTGTGTTTGGCCCTGTGGGGATCCATGCGCCTCCAAACATTCTTTGCAAGGTTCTTGAACTGGTGATGATAGCATCTGCTTTTTTTGTTTGTTTTTCTAAAAGCTTTTTTAAAAAATATGATTCTGGCATGTAGAGGTCTACGAAAGTGAATTTTGCAAGTTCAATAGGTTTTTTTGAGAGGTAGTTATCGATCATGAATTGACTTTCCCAGTCGTCTATGTCGAGGATGAGTTTTGTGTGTGTTTTTCTTTTTTTGATTAATGAGGGAAGATAGCTATTTAACAGGGGTTTGAATGCATGAATAATATCTGCATCGAGATTCTTGTAGATGTCATAGGTATTTTTAAGATAGAAAGGGAAGATTCTTTTTTCTGGAATAGTTTTATAGCAGATGCCTTTATCATTTTGCAAAGGGGGGTAGATACCTTGTTTGCTGATGGTTCCTACGACGGTAACTTTATGATTTTCACCCATGATTTTGGCAAAGGGATAGGCTCTTGTTAAAGAGTTCGTAGAAAGACTTTCACAGGGCATGACTATTTCCATGTTTGTTTTGGTTTTGTTTTTATTTAAAAAGCTTTAGGACTATAATTCTCTGAAGCTGATTAATTGGATATTCTTTTCTTGGATTTTATTTTTGAAGTTTTCACTGGTAAGAATTTTGAATTCTCTTTCTCTTGTTTTATAGAGTTTATCTTTTTCTACGTAGGATTTCTTTCCAGGATGAGAGCATATCTCTGCTGATCCTTTGAAGTTGAGATAGGAAAGAAAATGTTTCATTGCAGGGCGGCCTGTGTAGAGTGTTCCAAAAAAATTGTCCGTGGTTGTCAAAGGACATTTTTTCATATTCCAGTTGATAATCTGCTGGTTGATGAATGGCTGTATAGGAAATGGCAGCGTTGTTTTTTCTTTTTGCCAGCGAATTTTTGGGATGTGAAACTCTTTTGCGAGGTCAATGACAATGTTTGTTATTGGTTGAAATGCATGGAGATGCTGATGTGAATCTAAATGATCTGGAGTTATTCCCACTTCAAAGACTCTTTCAATCTGCTTTTCAAGTTCTTTTCTCACAAAATTTTTATTGATTGTCCCGAGAACTGCTCTGTATTTGTTTTTTTTATCGAAAGCTTTTCCATTGGTTAAAGTATTTCCCCAGGTGAGGTTGAGATGTATCCCTATACCCAATGTTTTTGGATATAAATCCACTGCATGTTCAAAGAAGCGTTCATTGCTCATAATGGAAGTGCTGGTTACTGTGCCAAATTGGTGTGCTTCAATAATCCCTTCGTTGACTTCCCTAGAAAAACCAAAGTCATCAGCATTAATTATGAGCCTTTGCATGTTTTTTTCTTTTTTTCTTTTCTTAATAAGACTTCCTAATAGAGAGAACGAATGTAGATTTCTACTTCTGAGATGTCTTCTCTTTCATTTATCCCCCAAAAGGCTTTTCTGGAGAGTGTTTTTCCTTCCCTGCTTACGACACTTACTAAAGTTCTGTCTAGACCTCTGTCTCTTGTTATGAGAATATGTTTTTCATCTCCTTTTGGAGTAATATCTAAAACTTCTTTTGTTGGCTCCCTTATTGCTTCTACAAGGGTTTCTGTTTTATCTACACGGAGTGAGAGTCTGTATTTGTGTCTGTCTCCGAAGTAATGTATTGGGCGGCATGTTATATTTACTTTTCCACCCCTTCTTCTTGAGTAGAAATTTCTTTGGGGACTGCCTTCGATAACAATACGTTCAAGAATAATTCCTAATGGAGTTGGCTGATAATTAAACTCTTCTCCATTTAGCCTTGCATAGGTGCTCATATCGTTGAGAAAAATCAAATTCTTCTTTAAATGCTTTTGTGTATTGGATTAGTTCTTATACTCTGCTATCGAGGAGGACTTTATTTAAAGCGCTTAAAAACTTTATTGCTTCTTCAAGGTTTGTTATCTCTGGATGAAGTTGTCTTTTTTCTCCATAGGCGCCAACATGTATACTTAGGGATTCAAGTTCTCTTTTTTCATTTTGGAGATACTGTGCTTTTGCTCCGTAGAAAAATTCTCCTTTTTTTATTTCTATCTCTTCCCATTTTGGGGAAAGAATAATCCCCGTGAGTGCATTTGAATTATCCCTTCTTATGGGGGCAAAAGATCCTTTTTTGATGTTAAAAACTGCTTCATTCTTTTTATCTTGTGCAGTAATGGTATTTATTTCTTCATCTTCTTGAATGATAAGATAATCCAACTGTCTTTTTCCTGGTCCACCATAGATCTCTAGAAATGAAATTTCTAAACCTGAGGGAGTTCCTGTGTAATGAAATCTCAGGAGGAAATAATCCTGTTCTGGAGCAGAAGTTTGTGTTTTTATAGAATTGAGCATTTTGGGTTGATGTTGAGATCCTCTTGGCCATGT
Organism: Candidatus Woesearchaeota archaeon; assembly: GCA_016235495.1. GTDB lineage: Archaea > Nanobdellota > Nanobdellia > SCGC-AAA011-G17 > GW2011-AR17 > JAGVZZ01. Next base: position 5,585 of record JACRKH010000028.1, on the reverse strand, counting down.
TCTCATAATTCTTTTTTTTCTTCTCCATTTAAAAAGATTTATTTGTTTTAATTCTCTTGTTAAACGAAATGGTTTTAAAGCTGTAGTCTTTCATTATCTTATGGGTGATATACTTTTAGGAAAAACTATTCATTATCTTTCTCAGAAAAGGAGGGTACTTCTTTTGACGACTTCGAACAGGTGGAAGGGTGAAAAAGGAGAGAAACCTAAGAGTACACTGCTGGCTATGCATATTAAAGAGGCTTTAGGCGAGAAGGCTGTGCTGCTGGATATTCCTTCTTTGAAAATTTATCCCTGTGAAGGAAATGTGTCTACTGTTCGAGGAAATACTTGCGGGCAGAAGGCTGCTCTGTTGAAAGATAAAAATAAAAATCCCAGCGGCTATCATCGCTGCTGGGCAAGCATCAATAATAAAGATGATGAGCTGTGGAAAGTGAGTAAAGAATTATTACAAAGTGATTGTGTGTTATTTTTCGCGTCTGTGCGCTGGGGGCAGGCAAATGGTTTTTATCAGAAATTAATTGAAAGATTAACTTGGCTGGAGAATAGGCATAGCAGTTTAGGCGAGAAAAATATTATTAAGAATATTGATGCAGGAATGATTTTAGTGGGACAGAATTGGCATGGCAAAGAAGTATTGGCAACAGAGAAAAAAGTTCTTTCTTATTTTGGATTTCATGTGGTACCTGCACTCTGCTGGAATTGGCAGTATATGCGAAATCTTAATGATGAATCTCTTTCTTCGTATAGAAAAGCGTTTCCTGCTTTTGAGAAGAAGTTTTTGGAGTAGGAGTGCCCCCGCCGTGCAGAGAACCTCTGATGAGAAGCCCAGAATGATCTGGTATCTTTTGTTTTTTATTTATGAGTTGTTGAAGTTTATATGTTTTATTGTGATTGGTTATCTTTCTCCTTAAGGAGCTTATGATGAAGAAGTTGATGGCTTTTAGCTGTTTTAGGCTCCGATTTATTTATAAGCAAGCTTTTCTCAGTAAAAGTCATGAAATCACCTGGAAATAATGGGGATTTAGGCTTTGAGCAAAAACTGTGGAGTACTGCAGATAAACTTCGTAGTAATATGGATGCTGCTGAGTATAAACATGTTGCCTTAGGTTTAATATTTCTCAAATATATCTCTGATGCTTTTCTAGAAATATATGAGGAATTAAAAAAAGAGAAAGGTGCTGATCCTGAAGACATTGATGAGTATAGTTCAAGAACAGTCTTTTATGTTCCTAAAGAAGCTCGTTGGGATTATCTTCAAGCGAATGCCAATGATAAGGATCTTTAGCAAAAAAAAGGGAACTCACTTGTTTGAGCTTAAGATGCCCATTCTTTTTTCCTAGCATATTACTTATGATAAAATCAGTAATGGTATTTGTTTTGAGATATGTTTTTTGGTTTCTAAGTTCTAAGTATCCTTGAATTTTTTCTGTATCAAGATCTGCTATATTTGCTTCAGAATAAGTTTCATCAAAACAAAGAATTTGTTTGTTTTTAAGGAAATCAAACAGAGATTGTCCTTCAAGCTTTCTTGTTGTACTTCCTATCCGAACGTATATAACTCCACCAATAGAATGGGCATTCTTATCATTTGCTTTTCGTATCTCTACACATATAACTTTTTTCCCATTAATCATGTGAACACTCGTTGATATCAGTGGGGGTGAATGAATGCTTTGTGCTGCATTTGCAACCTCTAGTAAGACTTTATCAGAATCCTCTTTTATTCCATTAATTTCACCTTTTTTTGTAAGCCCAAAAATAAGATAGCCTCCATCCGTATTGGCAAGGGCACAAAGAACTTTTGCGATTTCTTGAGTGCTATGAAAAGATTCTTTAAACTCTACTTCCTCAGTTTCTCCACCTTTAATAAGTTTTAGAGTCTTTTCTTGATTCATTTTGATTTTACCATTTTTATGTTCTCTTTAAGTAAAAAGTTTCTTTTATTTAAGTCTTTGTAGTCAGGCTATTTAAACTAAGTTTAAGTAATTTTAAGTAACTTTAAGTAAAATTAATCCTTTGTCTAGGGTATATATTTTGCCTAACCAGAGTAAACTTTGACGGACTTTCCCTCTAGTTTTCATTTATTTAAGCCTTTGTCATCAACTATTTTAAACTGACTTTAGGTAATCTTAGGTAAAACTCTTGTAATGACATTCTAGTTGTTAGGAAAAGTAACTTAACTCTATCCCCATTTTGAAAGGTTCACCTCTCTTTGTATAGACCAAATATCCCTAAGTCTTACTGATTCTACCTTTCAGTGTACATAAAAATTATTAAAGTCACAAACTATAGTCTAATCTATGATTAAATATCTGATCTTTGACTTAGATGGTACTTTATATGAAAAACAAAGTGTTGTAATAAGATATCTTAAAATCTTCGCAGAAAAAGAAAACCTTGATTTTAGTTTGCTTCATGAACAATTTACTCGGGCTTATATTTTAGCAAAAACAGAAACATATCCTACAACAGCAGCTTTTTGGTCAAAAGTTCATGATATTTTTATGGAGTCTATTCAGTCCACAAAAAGAACTCTTTTGGAAAGTCTTGCTTTAGAAGCAAAGGAAGATGTTCTTCTTGGAATAAAAGCTCGATTAGATATAAAAGAACTTTTAGAAAAAGCTAAATCCAACGGTATAAAAGTAGTTATTTTCACAGGTAGTAATGATATGTACAGTTCTATTAAACTTCAAGAGGGAGAAGAAGAATTTCTGGCTTTGTATGCGTTTAAACAAAAACAATTAGAAAGATTAGAATTAGCTAATTATATTTATAAATTGATTCTCACTTCACAGTATGGTGGGTTTAAACCACAAGTTTTTGTCTTTGAGAAATTGTTAGAAGAGCTAAAGGCAAATCCTTCTGAATGTATTATGATTGGGGATTGCTATAATGATATTGGAGCAACGCAAGTAGGGATATTTTCAGTTCTTATTGGGAATAATGATACAAAAGAATTTGTGCCTAATTTGAAGATTAAAAACTTCCATGAGCTTATTAATATAATTGATTTTGACAAATGTATGCTAAAACCTCTTCAACTAACGGAAGAGAGCTAGTATTCCTCTTTTTTATTTTTTCTTTTCCTTCATTCTTTAATCAGTGATACGTATAAGGGTGTTGCTGAAAATGATGCAATGATACTTAATTTTGCGCATGAACAATACAAGACGATGAGAAGATATGCTCGGTATTGCAAAAGGTATTTGACAAAAGTGGGACTTGGAGAAAAGACTCCTATGTATGTAGATCTGATTTCTCGAATTGAATGGGCAAGAGCAAGTTTGTACTTTTTTTTGAAGATTAATCCTGATACAAAGATGTGTAAAAAGTTTTCTAAAGAATTTTTAGATCTTTTTAGTGAAGGAGTAGATCTGTTTCAAGAAGTTTCACAGAACTTCTACCAATTTTCTATGGAGAAAACAACTGCTCTTTTGAAAAAGCAAAAAATACTTATTGAAAAAACAAGATTACTTACCAAAAGAAATATTGCTGATGATGCGATAGCAGCACAAAGACTTGAACCCATTTTACACTCAACCCTTTATTTAACAAACGTGACTATCTCTATTAATTTACAAGGAATTAAGATGAATTAGAATAATTTTTAAGTAGAATGAGGTTTTGTTAAAGAATGGAAATCTCTCTTTTGATAAAAAGAGTGTGAGGATTCATGGAAAAGAAGGAGAAAATGAAGCAACAACAAAAATCTTCTATTGAAGTTATTTTTTTTGATATAGGAGGAGTTGTTTGCCAAGATATAGAGAAATTTATGATGCGTGATATTGCAAAGAAGTACAAATTATCTTATAGAGAAGTTATGAAAGCTAGAGGGAAATGGTGGAAATTGTATGCAACAAAGAGGATTTCTGAAAAAGAGTATTGGCAAAGTTTTCTGAAGGATGTAGGGATTCAGGAAAGCTATACACATTTTCTTTCTCTTCCCTATCAGAAATATATCCAAAAAATGCCTGGTATGGAAAGTGTTCTTAAAAGGCTTGTAAAAACATATCCTCTCTTTGTCCTATCTGATCATGCTCCTGAATGGTGGGCATATGCACAAAAAACCTTTCATCTGCAGAAGTATTTTCAAGGTTCTATTCTTTCTTTTAATTATGGGGCTCTAAAAGAAGAAAAGAAAATGTTTCGAGAAGCAATTAAAATGGCAAAAGTAAAACCAAAAGAAATTCTCTTTATTGATAACTCAGAAAAAAATCTTCAAGTTGCAAAAAGTCTTGGAATGGATATACTTTTATTTACGAATCCTAAAGAGCTCCTTGAGGAGTTGAAAAAACGGAAAATTCTCTTCTAAGCTGCTAGTCTTCTATAGTCCTTAAGCATCTGAGAAGCCTTTGCAGGATTTTGTTTGATAAAATCAGTAATTTTCTTTACTTGTGTGAAGTTGTTCTCTAAAGCATTATAGTAACAGACTGCTTCATGGAGATCTCGTAATTCTAAAAGCCCAAGCTGAAATTCTCTCCAGTCTTTAATAACATGAATTTGATCTTTGAGATCTCCTGTTACCTTTTCATGTGTATTCCATTCTCTACGGAGAAAGAATAAGGTTAAAGGAGTATTAAGTAATTCAACGAGTTTAAACAAAGAATCATCAATCATTGCGCGAGCTCTCAGCTTTGTACAAATCACATCTTTTGGCTTATTATCTACTGCATGAAAATAAGAAATAGGAAGTTTAAACCCTTCTACAAAACGCATAGCAGCATCTAATTCTGGGCCACTTCGAGAAGTGACAACAGCAAAGCGGAAACCTTCTTTGTATAAATTGTTTAGGACATCTCTTACTTGAGAGTCTAGTTCATAGTCCATAATATGCTCTGTGGTAACCTTGAGCATAAGTTCTTTGTATTTTGCTGCACCTAAGGGATATGTATCTTTTACGATTTGATCAGCCTTTACATCGATACCATGATAGATTTTTGCCCATTTAACCTTCGCAGGCTCTCCAATGCCTATACAGCCGTCAAAATCCAAAGAAACAATAATATTTTGTGCAATATGAGAAGACTTGGCCATAAGCCTAGTATGGTCTTGGTTTTTATAAGATTAACTCTTTTTTGAGCTGTAAGTTAAAGTCATCTGTTTCTGATAGATTTTAGGTGATTTTTAAACTTCTAGGGCTCTAATTCACACTGAACAAGTCCATCTTTCTCTGTACATTGAAGAGTTATTGTTTTTTTAAGAATATCTTTAGGGAGGTATATAGGAATTGGAGTAATAAGAAATCCAAACATTTTTTTTGCTTCTTTCATAACATGCATATTTCCTACGTAAATAACATAATGATCCGCCTTTTCTTTTTCTATCCCTTCAATAAATCGCTTTGCCATATTCTTGTCTCTATCTTCAGCGGTTCCTTCATACTCTTCAAGACTGTGAATAGTTACTCCTTTCCTGGAAAGTTTCTGATAAAGTTCTAAAGCCCCAGAATGTAAACGATGATCATGAAGTGCATCTTCAAGATAAGGTGAAGCAAACAACTCTTTTTTAGTTATTTCCCCTCGAAGGAATGTTTGGAGCATATCTTCAACTTCTTGAGGTAGTTCAACACCGAAAATGATCTT
>JACRKH010000026.1 GCA_016235495.1 Candidatus Woesearchaeota archaeon | reverse complement strand
CGTTCGTCGGGCCAGTTAATGTTATACTTGCAGAAACCAAGGGAATACTCAGAAGTATTATTAGTACACTTATCACAACTCTTTTCATGAATAGACCTATATATTTTGAGTATTTAAACTTTGCTGTGTTTTTCTATGCTTTTTGCAGTTGAGAGAAAGTTTTAAAAGGGTGTGGAGAATTCTTTTTGTTATGGATGATAATGAGAAGCATGACAGCAAAATTCATCGCATTCGCCACAGCAGTGCACATCTTCTTGCGCAAGCTGTGAAGCAATTGTATCCTGATGTACAGATGGGCATTGGCCCTGTTATTGAGGATGGGTTTTATTATGATTTTTTGAGGAAGGACGCTTTCACTCCTGAAGATTTGAAAAAGATTGGCAAGAAAATGAAGGATTTAGTTTCTAAAGCACAGGCTATACAAAAAGTTGAGCTGAATGCAAAGCAGGAAAAAGAATTTTTGTCTCATGAATCTTTGAAAAAAGAATTGTATGATGAACTGAAAGCAAAGGGAGAAAAGCCTACTTTCTATGTGCAAGGAGAGTTCATTGATCTCTGCAGAGGCCCACATGTTGAGAATACAAAAGAACTGAAGCATTTTTCATTAACTAAAGTTTCTGGGGCATACTGGAAAGCTGATGCAAAGAATGTGCAGCTGCAAAGGATTTATGGTCTTGCTTTTGAAACTGAAAAGGAATTGAAGGATCATATACAGATGCTTGAAGATGCAGAAAAGTATAATCACCGAAAAATTGGAGAGGAGATGGAGTTGTTTGCACTCTTTGATCTCATTGGAAAAGGACTTCCTGTCTGGCTGCCTAAAGGAGAGATTATTCGCCGTGAAATAGAAAACTTTGCAATTGAGACTGAGGAGAAAGCTGGTTATGTTCGTGTGACCACGCCGAACCTTGCAAAGAAAGAGTTGTTTATGCGTTCAGGGCATCTCCCTTATTATGCACATAGTATGTATCCTGCAATGAAGATGGATGATGGTGAGTATTATCTTAAGGCGATGAATTGCCCGCTTCATCATTTGATTTATGGCAAGAAAGTGCGAAGCTACAGAGAGCTGCCTTTACGAATTGCAGAATATGGAACCTGTTACAGAAATGAGTTGTCTGGCACTCTAACTGGTCTGCAGAGAGTTCGTATGCTGTCCATGAATGATGCGCATATTTATTGTACAAAAGAACAAGTTGAAAGTGAGATTGAGAATGTTCTCAATATGATTGCTTTTTATTTCAAGAGTTTTGGCTTTGAGAATTATTGGTTTAGACTTTCCTTAGGTGATAAAGAGAATAAGGAAAAGTATATTGATGAACCTGAAAATTGGGAACATGCAGAAAGTGTTTTACGAGGCGTGTTGAAGAGATTGAAGTTGAAGTTTATTGAAGTAAAAGATGAGGCTGCTTTCTATGGGCCAAAAGTTGATGTGCAGATTAAGAATGTTTTTGGAAAAGAAGAAACTATGTCCACTGTGCAGTTGGATTTTGCTGCAAAGAAAAGGTTTGAACTGCATTATGATGATCAATATGGGAAGCAAAATAATGAAGTCTTTGTGATTCACCGAGCGCCATTAAGCACACATGAAAGGTTTATGGCTTTTCTGATTGAGCTGTACAAAGGAAAATTCCCTGTGTGGCTGAGTCCTGTACAAGTAAAATTGCTTACTGTCAGCGAGAAGAATAATGGCTTTGCACAAAAAGTTGCTGAAGAGATGAAAGCAAAGGGCATACGCGCTGAGGTTGATGAAAGAAATGAAAGTATTGGAAAGAAGGTGCGAAGTGCTATTCTAGAAAGGGTGAATTATATGGCTACTATTGGTGAGCAGGAAGAGGAGAAAAAGACATTAGCCATCCGAGATAGGGAAGGAAAAATTGAACAGGCTGCAGTGAAAGATTTTATTGCGCGTGTTGTTTCTGAGATTGAAAAAAAATGTTAGAAGAAGTTTATTCTCTGCTCAAAGAAATCAAAGTGCATGATGATTCCTATTTAGTTTCTTGTTTTTTTATGAATAAGGAGTGGGGAGTGGATTTTTATCTGCCTAAAGAACATAAGATATGCACCTATTTCAGAAAAGATGGAAAATTGCAGAGTATTACTGATGAAATATTTCAGAAAAAACAAAAAAGATTGGAAAAATTAGATTTGAGCAAGGTTAAAATTTCTTATCTTGAGGCTTTGGATAGAGTGACTGTTGATACTGACAAGGCTATTGTGATTCTTCAGGAAGTAAAGGGTGTGCTTGTGTGGAACATTACCATCTTGACCTCAGAGTTTAAAATTTATAATCTTAAAGTGAATGCAAAGAATGGTAAAACTATTAGTGAAGAAGAAGAAAATATTATGAATTTTAAGAAAGGCGGTCCTGAAATTAAGATGACAAAGGATGCGAGTTAGATTTCTAAGACTTTGTTCTTACTTGTTTTTCCGAGAATAATTTTTGCAGGCTTCTTGAAGTATTTTCTCGCAAGCTTGAGAAGTTCTAGGTTTGCTTTGCCATCTTCTGGAGGAGATCTCAGATGGGCTGTGTAGATTCCGTTCTCTTCTTTGATTTCAGATTTTCCAGAGTTAGGTTTTACTTTGATTTCTATTCTCACAAGAGCCCACCCCAGCGAACTGGAACAGTTTCAGAATTGATTTTGTTGTTATCATAATAAATCTGTGCAGAGAGAGAGTATTGTATCTCTTTCTGTGGAGAAGGAAGTGTAACATTAATTTCTCTTGACTCCTTTGAATTTATTGCAAAGTCTGTTTTTGGGCTGACTATGACTGCTGTTGTTTTTTGTTTTCCCTGTTCGTCATATTCTAGAAGAATAATTGATTTTACAAATGCAGTTTTTTCTCCAGTATTATAGAGGAAGAAGGAGAAAGATATGTCCTGTGTAGGGTTAAGAGAATCCAGATCTGTTTCAGAGGGGAAGTTTTGTATTTCAAGCTTTGAAGAGCCATGGTATAAGTGTGCATAGTAGAAGCCTGCTATTGCAATTATGAAAAGAATTACACCACTGAGTCTTGACCAGGTTTTCCACTCCATGGGAGGTTTTAAGGGTTTGGTTTATTTAAAGCTTTTCTATTAGTTTTATTTTGAATGGCAGAGAAATGTTTAATCCTTTTTCTTTTTTTATTCTTTTCTTGAAACTGAGAATGCTTATACCAGTAATTTTTCCTGTTTTTTCATCAATGCGTTCTGCAATGCCATCGGCTATTTCCCTAAAAGAACCTTTTGTTATTTTCCCTATATTGATTTCTAAGAAATCTCCTTCTTCATCATAGTAGATATTTAGGTTTTCCTTCATTGTATTTTCTCCACAATATAGGCAGTAATAACAAAGCCCTTCCCATTTAAGTATTTAACGATAACTTTTAAAAATTTTCTGTTTTCTTTTACAAAAAAATAGTAATTTCTTATATTTTTATCGTAGCTGTGAGGGGTTAAACTTTGTGGAAAAGCTAATGTCTTTTCTATTTTATCTAATGAATCTTGCATTTCTGGATGCTTTAAAATGTGAACCCATCTTTCTTCAGTTAAGTAAATTATTCTTCCGGTTTTGTCTTGAATTTCAAAGATGTTCATATGTGTTTTACAAAGAAATGCCTTCATAAAGACTTGCTCTTTTTTTCCGAAAATCCTTCGGATTATTTAGAATATCCTTCAAGTGCTTCTTTCTCTATAAAATGCAAATCACCTGGAATAATCAAGCATTGTGGGAATATATTTAGTGGTTTTATATTCTTCGCCTCTGTGTAGAGTATAGTTGGATTCTTAGAACCTAATTGTGCACAGACGACTACTTTTGTTTTCATATTAAAACCAGATTTTTCTAATTTTTCAATTGCTTCGGATGCTTCCATAAATTTATTTTCTTTTGGAACGAGGTCTAGTAAGCATAAAGTGTGTAATAGCTTGTTGCTTTTGATGATATCATATGCAGTATTGCTCTCATGGAATGGAATAGAAGTTGTTTTTCCAAACTTGTAGAGTTCTAAACCTGTGATACCTATTGCGTTCATTACTGAAGCATTGTTGATAATTTCAAAGTCTATGTGTTTTTCTTTTGCCATCATTGTGAGTGCAATGTGTGTGGTTGCTGAGAATACATCCCCAATAATCAGAAGAACAATGTTTTGGTAGCCTGCTTGGCTCATGAGTATGGTTCCATCCTCTACAAATTCTCTTTCTACTGGGACTACTGCTTTTCCGTAGAATTTTTCTAAAGTTTCTAGAGAGCATTGAAGCTTTGAGGTGTAGTTTTCCAAGTAGACATAGTCTGCAGCCTTTACTTTCTCCAGGCCTTTGACTGTGATGTCTTTTTCATCATTCAACCCTATACCAATGAGGCTTAACATAGGTTAAAATGGTTTTTAACTTATTTATAAATTTTGTCGTGGTGGTCAAAATCATCAAAAATAATGGTATTCTCTTTTTGGCGGTATTGAAAGATGAGAACAAAATGACCTATATGCACTCGTTTTGAATCTTTCAGGTTGTGACGAAGATTTTTATAATGCTCAACTGAATCACTGGTAATTATTTCTTGTATCTTTACCAGAAGTCTTTCATAGAGGCTCTTGTCCTTCTGGGAAAGTCTTTTCATTATTTCCTGAAGGTGTTCACTTAGTTTGAAGGTGTACATCTTTTAACTCGTTGCTTTCTTTAGTTCTTCTACTGATTTAAAAGAAGAATATTTCCCTGCACGAATTTTACTAAGCTTTTTTAGATACTCTGGCCTTAATTCTGGTTCAAGAAGTTCCTGTTCAAATTTTTCAATTACTAAATTTACTGCTTCAGACTTTGTTTTTAGACCATATTTCCCCTTGACAATAGTCAGAATTCTGTCTTCATGTTCATTGAGTTGAATCATTGCTTGCACCATATTTTATTATAAAACCTAAGATTATATAAGGTTTTCTATTTCTTTCTTACCAAGAGGATTCTTTCAGGCCCAATAAAACAATCCTAGAGCTATTGCTCAAAATATATTTGTCTGTTTCAGAAGCTTATTAATTTCTACACTTGCAGTCTCGTGGGGGAATTCTTTTTCTATTTTCTTTCTAACTTGATCTCTTAGTTTGTAAGTATTTCCTATTCTTGTGTAGCCTTGCCATCCTTGAAAAGAGTTGTACATTGTGTCATAACTTAAAAACTTTTCATCATAAAGAGTCTTATATTCTTCTATTTTCCTAAAATATTTTCTTCTATTTGATTTTCTTAACAGCTTATGCCAATAAAAAATTCTAAAGCCTAAAAAGGCAACTCCTCTGTTTAGAAGGTGAATTTTAGATTTTGCGGGATGCAAGTCTAAGCCTAAGGAATTTTTGAGATAGGAAGAAATTGCTTCTTTGGTTTCCCCTAATATTTTTCTGTCATTATGAAGGATTATGAAATCATCGACATATCTAAGGTAATATTTTATTTTTAGCTTCTGTTTTACATACTGGTCAAGTTCATTTAAATAAACATTTGCAAAGAATTGAGAAGTAAGGTTTCCTAAGGGCATGCCTTTTCTTAGGGCGTCTCCGGTGTGATTTCTTAAAATTATTTTAATGAGGTGCATTACTTTCTGGTCTAGAATCTTTTTTTCAATAATTCTTGTAAGGATGGAGTTGTTTACATTATCGAAGTAAGCTTTAATATCCGCTTTCAGAATGAAACAAGCATGGGAATTATTTTTTGAGACTTTTCTTTTAAACTTATCAAAGCGCTGTATTGCTTTTAATGTTCCTTTTCCAATTCTATTGGCATAAGAATCATATATGAATTCTCTTTCAAAAAAGGGTTCGATGATATTACATATTGCATGATGAACTACTCTGTCACGAAAATGCGATTTACTAATTTTTCTTATCTTTGGGTCTCGAAGAATAAATGTTACTAATGGCTGTGGTCTATAGCAATGGAAGAGAAGCTCTATTCTTAATTTTTGGATATTACTCTTTATATCCCTTTCAAATTCTATGACATAAGGCTTTTGAGTCTTTCCTCTGCTTGCTTTTTCAAATGCAACTTGAAGGTTTTCATAAGAACATAGCTCTTGCCAGAGGTTTCTATATGTTTTCATTTGATAGTATCTCGGTGCTATCAGGGTTATTCCTAGGACGCGGGCGTTGTTATTGAGATTATTGTTGCCATTAAGATTGTTGTTGTTGATGTTGCCAAGGAACAACACGCTTCCTGTAGCCCTTCTACTCCTTTTTTCACCACTGCTTCACGTTTTCGCTTTGCTACTCAGTGTTGCAGTTGTATTTTATACTCTTTCGAGCTTAGTACAAGGGCGTGTAGCCCTGACAGCTCTCTCTACTTTTGGTTTCATCAAGAATGCCAAGACTTTTTTAGAGAAACAAACAGAATTTATAAAATTATTTGTAAAGAGCTCTTACTTCTGTTTCAAATTGTTTTCTTGCAGCATTTGGAACAAAATTAACTCCTAAACTAAGGACTTCTTCTAAAGTTGGAACCCTAAAATTTTTTTGCGGAGCGCCTGCTGCGCTCACGGGCTCGCTCACGCTCGCACGACGACGTACCCCTAGGACGCGGGCGTCGCTATCGAGATTATCGTTAAGATAGTAGTTGAAGTTGACGACGCCAAGGAACAACACGCGAGCTAAAGGTTCATTAGCAAGATCATCAAAATGGTATATTCCAATATTTGCACCATAAATACTTTTATGCTTTCTCAAAAGTGCTTGTGCTTCTTCTTCCGAAACTCCTAGAAAGGAAAGAGTTTGAGGATGTTTTAATGCTTCATCAACTCTTATTACACCATTTGTAGATTTCTTTAAAGCAACATAATCAACAACAGAAACACCATTGCCTTCCAAAGAAAGCAGACGAGCAAATTCCTCTCTGGGCAAGATGCCAGCACCTCTCACCAATTTTTTTTCTTCAATTGCTTTTTTTATATTATTTCCATCAGAATAGAAATTCTTAACATGAGCGTACAAGACCACAGGAGTGCCAGCTGCTGTTCTCCCTGTTGCACGAAGGCTGGGAGCGGTCCACCAAGTCTGCCAGACTCTATGAGCAGACTCTGTTGCGATACGAGCACGAATTAAATCAGGCATGTAAAAAATATCATCTACACGGGAGAATGATTCATGCACTTGAGGAGAACACACTTCTTCCACATCTCTACCCAATAAATTGTAACTTGCCATGCCATTTTTAGAAAAGTGCTAGTTTATAAGCTTTTCTTAGACTATTTTGCGCCATTTTAGCCGTTATAGGCGACCGGCTTTACTGACATCCTCCATTAATTGGCATTTCGAGGCTTATAACCTGTCTTCTGATGTTATAAGCCAGACATTTGTATGCCAATTCTAATTTTTGATTTTTTAATTTTGTTGCTTTTAGTGCAGAGGTCATTCTCTTTT
>JACRKH010000027.1 GCA_016235495.1 Candidatus Woesearchaeota archaeon | reverse complement strand
CCCGCGTAGATTTCCTTTGAGAACATCCCCTAAGATAGCATAATCATCAATTATTCCTGCCCTTGAAACACTTATCACCAATGCTTCTCTTCTAATTTGTAAGTTTTTACCATATAACAAATTATCTGTTTCTTTATTTAGCGGCAGGGCGTTTATTATAACATTACAGCTGGAAAGGAGAGTCATTAGATCAGCTTCTCCTTTTCTTGCTTTTATTTCATGATACGGATTTGTTCTCTTTGTGAAAGCTTCAAAGCGACATCCAAATTTTCTTAAAGACCCGTAAATTTCTTTTCCTACATTTCCAAAACCTAATAATCCGACTGTTATACCCCTCATAAAGTCAACCGTTTCATTCCCTAAAATCTCTTCTAAGTTATGAACAACATAATCTGCAACTCCTTTTGAATTTATAGAAGGATCATGGTATACTCTAATTCCCCTTTCAAAAACATTTCCTATACAAATACCTTCAGTTCCGCTTGTTGGAATTATAAGATGGTGTAATTTTCTTAATCTGTTTAATTCTTCCACGTAAAGAGAGTTCGAGACTAAAATTTCTGCATCTTCTCCTATATTATCTACGAAATATTCTCTAGGTACACCTTCTTTAGTTAAAGCATTAACTAAGAAATTTTCCTTCCACCTTTTAGGTTTTAGTATTTTTATTTCAATTTTCATAATAAAACACCCATCAATGAGCTTTTAAGTCTTTTGCACCAGTCAGAAAGAAGAAATAATCTTTTTTGAGTCCAATAACTCCCGCTTACGTTACAATGTACTTAAGAATTTAGTGAGGATGATTATATTCCCCAGAAAGTAAAAGCTCACGAGCTTCTGCTACATTGTTGACTTGCTGCCCTTCTTCCCCATTGTATATAACATTTCCTGTGAGACTCAATAAATTATCAGCTCCATGCAGTACACCTTTGAATAAACCACGCCCACAGGTGCAGGAATATATTTTTTTGAAGTCAGATGAAGCGTCCAAACAGTAAGCATAATTATGCACCCCACCGGGAACCATATCATTTATTCCTGATTTTTGCCAGGTCTGACCGCCGTCAGTTGTTTCTATAACATTTTCTCCATGGTGCCCCACAATGAGATGATCAGGATTTTCTGGATCAATAAGAACCATTTCATAATTTGGAAGGTGACCGAAATTATACAACCACCCTTTGAAATCTTCTGGACCATCTTCTCCATATTTTCTAATCCCTGCTGTTAATTCTTTCCATGTTGCTCCAGCATCTTTTGTTTGAAATATCCCTCCATATTTCCCAGATATTTGGTCTTCTGTAGAGAGCTGGGCAAAGAAGACATTTGATGATGCTATAAGTATATTCGGATTTGTTGGGGACATTGCAAGACGATAGGTGTATTTGAGCTGATCTCCTCCTAAAGGAGAAAAATTACTGCCAGCATCTGTGCTCTTGAATACTCCTCCTCCTAATGCAGATGCGTAGACTATGCTTGAATCAGTTGGATTAAAGATAATGGAATACACTGCAAAATTGCCAATACCATTTGCTCTTGTCCATGACCCTCCTCCATCTTCTGTTTCCCAAAGTCCTTCACCAGGAGGAGTTTCTGCAACTTCATCTGCTACCCCTGCAAGAATATGGTTTGCATTCCTTGGATCTATTGCTAGGGATTTGACAAATGAACTTTGAGTTCCAGGTTTGTTTTTTTCTATAAACTGAAATCCTTGCTCAGAAACTTTACCCACAGCAAATCTGTCCCCAGCAATGTATACTTGTGAGAAATCTTGTGGATTAGGTTGAAGTGTTAGGATGGAATAGTCTGTTGCAATGCGTTTATATGCCTTGCCTGCATTCTTTGACCAGTAAAAACCAAAACGATCCCATGTCCCTACATAAATTTCATTCCCATCATTAGGATTCACATGCACTTCCCTTGTTGCAATAGAAATCAGACCATCATTGAACTCTTCAAAATTTTCCCCATTATCTGAAGAAATATAAATTCCATTTCCACCTGCACTGGCATATATTTTTCCATTTAGGCTTACCATTTCCCCAAGCCAATCTCCTGTGGGAAGATTATTTGATGCTGCTTCTCGGAAAGAAACCCCATCTGTTGAAATATGAAGCTTTGATTCAGCACCATTCCATGTTCCTATAAGGAGTGAGTTCTCATCTGCTCCCATACCTGTGACCTGTTCAAGACTAGAAATTTTTTCCCAGGAAGATGCATCTGTAGAGAGCTTGTATAAACTACCCCCCATCCGAACATTAAATTGGATTAAAGAGCCTTGCAGGTATAAATTATTTTTGAATACTACGAAACGGGCAGTTTGCAGATTTTCAAGACCTGTATTTAGTTGTTCCCAAGTCTTTCCTTTATCTGAGGAAACAAAAATACCATCATTTTCAGTGCCAAGATACATTTTTGACTTGAAGAAAACAAGATGATTGAAATCATAATGCTTATCAAATATGAATCGCTTCTCCCAATTCTCCCCAGCATCCATTGAGACAAGAAGCATGCTTGTTTGATCATGTGTATGACCTGGAAGGTACACTATTTTTGGATCTTCTGGGTCGAGTGCCAGTGTGTGAGAGTTAAAATTGGGGGCATCAATGTCTTTTAGCATTTTCTCACATAGACCATGCCAACTCACCCCATCATCTGTTGTTTCTGCTCCACAAGCTATCATTTCTGGAACGTAAACAGTTTTTGTATTACTTGGGTCAATAACAATATCAAATGCGCGAACTTCAGGAATACCTTTTCCAATGGCAATCTGTTTCCAAGTATCATCATTTTGCAACTCATATATCCCTCCAGAATACAAAGAAGCCCAGACCGTTCCTTCGTGCGGAAGCATTCTTATGACTGTTCCTCCCAGTGGACCTAGGGTTTGTGTCCAGCCATTTTTATCTGTATCTGCTGGGAGTTCGAAGCCTTCTTCTCCTTGGTATATATTGGGATTATCCTGAATAGTATTGGTGTTATCTTGCACTTCCTCCTGAATGGGATTTGAATTATTTGATATATCCTTTAAGGTTGAATCTATTTTTTGACTCGTACACGCGGCGACAAATAGCAATAAGAGAAGCAAGACCACTTTTTTATTCATACCTTTTCTATTTCTTTAAAGTATATTAAGCTTGCTTTTTGAAAACGCTTTGTTCGATAGATTTTTAAAGGAGTGCTTGAGATTTTAAAGTATGGCTGTTTCCGTTATTATTCCTGCATATAATGAAGAGAAGTATATAGAAAGAACGTTGCAGGCATTGCATGATGTTGAAGTGATTGTCGTGTGTAATGGATGTACTGATAAAACTGCTGAGCTTGCAGGAAAATATACTGATAAGGTTTTGGTGTTAGAGATAAAAGGAGTTTCCCATGCACGAAATACTGGAGCTGGATTTGCTTCACATCATAAACTTGTTTTCTTAGATGCAGATATTTTAGTTGATGAAAAGGTATTGAAAAATATTGCTGAGACAAAATATTCTATAGGAACTTGTGCAGTAAAAGCTGATTCTCCTTTTCTTTTTGATAAAAGTATGATGTGGTTAAAGTCGAAATTTCATCGCTTTGGGTATTGCACTGGGCTTCTTTTTTGTGATAAAGATTTATTTGATGCTATTGGCAGATTTGAGGAGTATATTTCTGCTGGGGAAGATGGGAAGCTGCTTCGTGAAGGAAAAAAGAGAGGAAGTTTTGGAATTGTTGAAGGATATGTGTACAATAATATGCGAAGGTACAGAAAAATGGGATATCTTAGCATCTGCTGGTATTGGATAAAACATAGAATTGTTCCAAGTCAAAAAGAGTATGAGAGCGTTCGATGAAAAAAGTAAAAATAGAAGAAGTGTATAGGAAGAATTATGTTTTTATTTATACGAGATCACCTAAAGAGTTTGCTGAGGATCATATTCATGGTGCGATAAATATTCCTTTATTTACGAATGAAGAAAGAGCAATTGTTGGGGCTATATACAAGCAACTGAGTCCTGAAATGGCTATGGACAAGGGACTGGAAATTGTTTCTGCAAAATTACCTGTGATGATTGAAGCATATAAAAAATATAAAAATAAAAAATTGTGTGTGTATTGCTGGCGTGGAGGTATGCGTTCGCATTCTGTGGTTTCTTTGCTGGCATCTTTAAAATTTGATGTGGTGCAATTGGAGAATGGCTATAAAGATTACCGAAGATTTGTCCGCGAAGAACTTGAGAAGATTGAGATACCTAAATTTATCATGCTCTATGGCTTGACGGGTGTGGGAAAAACAGAGATTCTCAAGCAGTTTGAAAATAGTATTGATCTTGAAGGTTTTGCGCAACATCGAGGAAGTATCTTTGGTGATATTGGACTTCAACAGAATACTCAGAAAAGGTTTGAAACTTTGTTATTGGAAAAGCTATATGATTTGCAAGGCGTGCAGTATATCTTTGTTGAGGGTGAGGCAAGAAAAGTAGGGCAAATATTACTTCCTCTTCGTTTGTGGAAGCATATGCAGGAGGGAAAGAATGTTCGTGTTGTGTGTTCTGATGATGAAAGAGTAGAAAGGCTATATAAAGAGTATTGCAATACTTTAGATGTTCCCTTGTTTGTGGAGAAAATAAAGCAAATTGAGAAGTTTCTGGGGAAGAAACATGCTGAAGAGTTAATACAGTCTTTGCAGGAAGGAAAAGTAAAGGAAGTTATTGCAGAGATACTTGTCAAGTATTATGATGTTCTCTATGCACATAGTGTTGATGCAAAAAACTATCTCTTTGAAGTGCATAGCGCAGAAGAGCTGCGAGAGAAGGCTATAGTTCTGGCAAAATAAGGTTTTCAATGCCTTCCGTAGCTTCTGGGTATGAGCCAATATAAATGTAACGAAGGCTTCCATCTTCTAGAGGATTTTCAAATTCTGTTTTCCTTCTTGTCCATAATGGATTTCTTCCAAATTCATTTTCGTAAAGCCCTTGGTAGATGACTGTTTCTTCTAAAGTCTCTGCATCTCTTGCTATGCCCTGCACCCAATAATATTTTCCTTTGTAGTGTCTATAAAGTCCTCGTTCCATACTTTTCCTTCATTCTTCTCTCTTAAAAATATATGTTTTCTTTATCTCATGAATGTTTATAAATGCCCAGTCGCAGAATGGATTGATGATCCTTGGAAGAATTATAGGGAAAACGAGCACGAAACAGTTTGCGTTTAAGGTTGAAGGAGATGCACATATTTTTGATTATGTTCAAGTTATGCATAACTCAGGAGATTTTGCTTTAGCACAGATTGAAGAAATTGAAAAAGATAGTGAAAGAGCTGTTGCATTCTGCTCCTTTATAGGATATAGGGATGAAGAAGGGAAATTACAAGGGTTAAAATCTCCTGTTGATCCTGGCATCGAAGTTCTGCGTGCAGATGATGAGTTTGTTCGAGATATTCTTGGGCTGGAAAAGGGGAAACATTCTGCATATATCGGTGTTCTTGACGGGAGAGATGCTTTAAAGGTGTATTTGGATTTGGATAAAGTTCTCTCACGCCATGTTGTTGTGCTTGCAAAGTCTGGCTCTGGAAAGAGTTACTGCAGTTCTGTTTTATTGGAAGAATTATTACTGAAAAAAGTTCCTGTTGTTGTTATTGATCCACATGGAGAATATTCTTCTCTGAAATTTCCCAACCCGAAGGATAAAGAAAAAATGATTCAATTTGGAATCGAAGCAAAAGGCTTTCTCAAACAGATTGAAGAGTTCTCCCCGGATATCACACTCAATCCTGAAGCAAAGCCATTGAAGTTGAGCAATAGAAATCTGAGTTCACAAGAGCTTATTCATCTTTTACCTACTAAGATTTCTTCTTCACAGTTAGGTTTGGTCTATGCTGCACTGAAAAATATTGGAGGGAGAGTTGATTTTAATGATTTGATTATCGAGCTGGAAGCGAGTGAAGATAACAATAGCAAGTGGACACTTATTCATATTTTTGAATATGTAAAAAAATTAAATTTGTTTTCTGAGAATGCAACCTTGATGGGTGATTTAGTGCAGCCAGGGAAAATGAGCATCATTAATCTCCGCGGGGTGAGTGCAGATGTACAAGAGCTTGTTGTGTACAAAGTTATTTCTGATTTGTTTGCAGAGAGAAAAAAGAATACCATTCCTCCATTCTTTCTTGTGGTTGAGGAGTGTCATAACTTTGTTCCAGAAAGAAATTTTGGAGAGGCGAAGAGTTCTGCAATTATTCGTCAGGTTGCTGCAGAGGGAAGAAAGTTTGGACTGGGATTGTGTTTAATTTCACAGAGACCAAGCAGAGTGGACAAGTGTCTTCACCCGTGGACTAAAGTTATAACTGAAACTAATGAATTTTTTACTCTAGAAGAGTTATATGATTACTACTCAAAAACTAATAATCTTCCGAATATTTTAGCATTTGATTCAAAAACAAATAAGATTACACCTACAAAAGTTCTTACTTTTTGTAAGAGTGAGAAAAAAGAAAAAGTTTATACTCTGAAAACAAGCAGGGGGTACATTATTACTGGCACTTCTGAGCATAAATTTTTTTGCTTAGGTAATGGGTCTATAATTGAAAAAAAAATAAAAGATATCTCTACTAATGATATTCTTCTAGTTGCAAAGAATATCCCCTATAAACCAAATAATAAACTTACAATAGGCCCTCTTATTTTGCAAAAGTGGGAAGAAAGAAAAAGAAAGATAAAACAAAGAATATATTGTTATAAAGAAATACGAGGAGATAAAACTACCCTAGAGCTTTCTAGGACTTATGGCATACCTAAGAGCACAATACGTAATTGGAAAATTGGGATTCAATCCCCTTGTTATTTACACAGATCTTATCTTTTAGATAAAAATCTTATTTTTGGGGAAGATTTAATGAAAGAAGCACAACCTATTCCAATCATTAAGACCCTTACTCCTCATTTTGCCAGATTCATCGCTTTTTTAGTCTCAGAATCAAATGAACGTATGGACTCAAGCTATTCTATTCGTTTTGTAAATAAAGATTTTGATCTTATTAAGCAGTTTGAAGAAGCTTGTTTTCATCTTTTCAAAATTAAACCCATTATTCAATATTCTGCTAAGAAAAATATCTATGTAGCTAGTCTAAACAGTATTCTTCTAAAAGAATATTTAGATGCAATAGGATATAATACCTGCCAAAAGTCCATAAACAAAGATATTCCTTCATTTATTCTTACTGCAGATTACAATTGTATTCAGGCTTTTCTTCAATCTTATTTTGATGGAGATGGCAGTGTTACAAATAAAGGTGTTGTCCTTTCTTCAGCGAGTTTTAAGCTGATTGAAAAGTCTTCCTTTCTTTTTAAGAAACTCTCTGTTGAACATACAATATATAGAAAAAAACAGAAGATTAATGATAGGGACTACTACTCTTGGCAGTTGATTATATTAACACATGAACTGGAAAAATTTGCTACTCAAATAGGGTTTAGTTCTGTTTATAAAAAAAGAGCATTAGAAGAACTACTTAAAAGAACTAAAACCTCTAGAAAAGAGATCATTCATAATTATGTGCCTATTTCAAAACAAGACTTTCATGAAGCCTTAAAGAAATCTGGTAAAACTCCTAAAAGAATACTAAAGAGCTTTTCTAAAATCTCTAATCACCAATTTATTACTACAAAACGAGCTCAATTACTCCTCCCCTACTTAGATTCCAAAACCTCTAGGGAATTAATAAGATTTCTTCATTCGGATCTGCGTACAGATAAAATCGTGTCAATTTCACTAGAGAAAAATATAACTCATACTTATGATCTTGAAACAGAATACTCTAATTTCTTAGCAAATTTTATTCTTACTCATAATAGCGCAATAAGTCAAGCTTCGACACAGTTGATATTGAAGCTTACCAATCCCAATGATATCAAAGCTGTGTCCAATTCTATTGAGGGAATTACTTTGCATACAGAAAAAGAAATACAAAATATTCCTGTAGGCACTGCACTAGTCACAGGTGTTGTTGATCTGCCTTTACTGGTGAATATACGACCGAGAATGAGCAAGCATGGCGGGGAAGCAGTAAGCAGTTTTCTCCAAGAAGAGGGAATCGAAGAAGGGGAATCTTTTACCGCACAGGAAAAAAGTTATCAAGAGGAGGGTGAATCTTTGCCTTTGATTAAACAACAGTTTACAATGGAAGATGTGAAGCTTATGCATGGACATGATACACATGTGACACTTGAACTTGTTCCTGCAGTGATGATGAGCTGCTCGAGAAAAGGTGAGGAGTTTCGAATTCTTATTGATTTATTGCAACTTCAAGTCATTGACAATCTTGAGCAGCTGAGTGGCGTTTCTCTCCTGAAACTACAATTGGAAGGCATCAATCCAAAACAGGAAGAGCTTTTGGGTATTGCAGTGAAGTTAGGGGAAACTATTAGGGCTAATGATCTTTTTGCAAAGTCAGGCATGCAGTTTTCTGAGCTGTATGAGACGATGACTGTGCTTGTGCGAAAGGGCTATTTCGTGCGTGAAGGAAATGATTACAAATTGAGCAGCTCCATGGCCTTCCTTGCAAACATTGACCAAAAACAAGCTTACTCTCCTCTCAGCTATGCGAAGAGTTCTGGAGAAAAAATTCCTGCAAAATACAGCTATGAAGTGGTGAAGGATTTCTTGAATAAATTCTTTGAAGTGAAGGCTGTGAAAGAATGTTTTATTGAGAAGTATAATGTTTCGTAATATCTAAAAATATGCTCTCTTTTTATCCTTTTCCCTCATCTTTTTTGTCCAGTCTTCCCAATCCTCTATAAATATTTTATATACTTCAGAAGTTTTCCATACTTTTATTTTATTTTGTTTTTCAAAATGTTTATCATCAGACCAAATATCTGCATTTGCTAGCAATGCTGCAGCAATGAATGGAGTGTCATCTGGGTCTATTTTGTCCATTATCTTTTTTGCTTCTTCCATCATTAGGGCTACATCTTTCTCATTTAGAATAATTAATTTATTGATTATACTCCCAAGAATTCTTTCAAATTCTTCTTTGTCTTTTTTTGTTTTTCTTAGAAGGAGCACTTCATATTCTTGGATCTCTTCTTTGGAAAAAGAAATAAAATATAACTCTCCTGGAAAGTGAAAAATCATCTTTCTCGTAGTAGAATCTTTGATTAAAGCAGAAATAAGAATATTGGTATCGAGAACTAGTTTTCTCATTTGAAGCGCTTTCGCATTTCATGTTTTATTTTGTGTCCAATATCTTCAGCTTCTTTTTTTGTCAGGCTACTCTCTTTTAAGGCTTCATCCATCCATTTAAGCTCTCTTATCTTTTTCTCAAATGATTGCCTTGCTATTTCGCTCCATTTTATTTCAGAATGTGTGTGCATTTCTTTCTGAAGCTTTTCTGGGATTGAAAGAGTCATATTTACCATATCTGTATTATGTGTTAACACATATTTAAATTTTTTGGTTTCTTTTCATAAGGTTTATAAACTATCATTTATGCAGTGAAGCTATGTTTAGCAGACAAGAAATTAGCAATGGACTTCATTGTGCCTTTACTTTGGTTGGAGAAGCACTTGTTGAGAAAGAGTATGCAAATAGATTTGCTGTTATTGGTGATCATGCTAGAGGAACTGACTGCCATGGCTTGTATCAAGGGGAAGATAGAGTTTTTCATCTGCATGGAAGTGTTGAAGAGAGTGATTGCCATTTTCTTGCGCTTTATGGTTTTTCCCGTTCAGGAAATATTGAGGATCATGTCGCTCATTTAGCTCTGCAGGAGAGATATGGATATAGGGATGGGCGTTTTGCTCCTAAGACTATTTTAGGATCAGGGTTTACTTCTGCATTTGGTGAAGGTTTTCATATTGAATGGCAGTCTCATATAGGGCTTCCAGATATTGCTGCTCTGCAGGAGATTTTAGAAAGGCAGATTGGGGCAGATTTAGCTTCAAAAGTGGCTATGCCTAGATATGATACTTCTGATCCAGACTTTTTTAATGTCAATCCTTTCTTTCTTTAATGCTGAAGGAAGCTATATAAATATCTTCTTTTGTGCGATAAAGTAGGATGAAACAAAAACTCTCTATTGAAAGGTATAGGTTTGCAAAGGACTGGTCAAAACTTTATCTCGAAGGACAAATCCTTGCAAGCTTTTGGGATTATGCTCAGTATTTAGAATCAAAAATTATTTCTAATCCTTTATACTTGTATACTATAACACAGGAGGAGGAGAAGAAATGAGAGAGCTTCCTTTTGAGATTACTGGATTCCTTGGAGAAGGAGTATATGGAAGTGTTTTTCAAGGTATCTATAAACGAAAAGATGTTGCTATTAAATTTCTTAGAGAGCATCGCCTTCCCGGTTCTTCTTTTGGAGATATTAGAAATGCACTTCTTCCTGGAAGAGAAGTTGGTTTCTTAGAAAAACTTGCTGGTGTTCAGGGTGTTCCAGAATGTATTCATTTCTTTCCAAGAATAGATCTTTCTTTGGAATACTTCCATGAAAGAAATATTGATTATTTTACCTCTGGCACTAATGTTCAGTTTGTTTCTCCTTTTCTTATGCCTTTTTTAGCTGCAGAAAGAGAAGCAAAATTGCTTTGGCATCGAGTTTCTGATCGCCACTGTTTAGGTGATTTTTCTGAAGAGTTTGTAGGAGAAGTTGAAACTGTTATTAGAAATTGTTATAATAAAGGTGTTTTTGCTGCGTCTGATACCAGTGTTCTTGATGTTCATGGGAAACCCATGCTTATTGATTGGGCGATGGCAAGTGAAGTTCAAAATCCAGGATATAGACGATATTTAGAGGAATTTCTTAAGGATATGTGGGCTGTGTGGAGGGAAGACCATGCGTGAACTTCCTTTATGTACTCATAGAAGGAAATAAAAAATAATTATTCCCTTGTAAAATCTTCAAACTCTCCTGTATAAGGAAGTTCATCAATGTCTATACCAGTTAGCTTTGCTCCTTTGGGGCCAATCACACAGAATTCTAATATTTCTTTTATTGCTTCGTCTTTACCTTCAAAGAGTGCCTCGACATCATCACCAGTGTTCTTTGCCCAGCCAGTAATATGCAATGCTTTTGCTTTGTCCTCTATTGCTGCACGGAAGAAGACCCCTTGTACTTTTCCTTTTATGAGTATGTGCACGCGCCTATTCATTTTGTTAAAAAATACTTTTCCCTATTTCAACTTTTCGCATCAAAGGCTCTGTAGAAATGTTCCAGATTTGATAGATATAGGCCATATGCTCACTAAACAAACCTCCTAATAATCCCAAAAATTATTTTTATCCTCTGAAAAATATCTCTGCATAGAAATTTTTTTTTACAAAACAACTTCTATTT
>JACRKH010000025.1 GCA_016235495.1 Candidatus Woesearchaeota archaeon | reverse complement strand
TAATAATCCCAAAAAAACATTTTTATCATCGGGAAAATATTTCTGCATAAAAATTATTTTTTACAAAACAACTTCTATCTACAAGCAATGGAGCAATTTTAAGACCCCTAAGTGAGTTTTATTGAAGTTTTCTACAGAGCCGTAGCTGTGTTTTTTTCTTTTGATGTTTGTGCTTGAGTATAGAAACGCTTTTATACTCCCTTGGATTCCCAAATAAAAATTGTATTTTTAGGAGGGATTGCTATTGGAAGATGAATTTGAAATGCATGACGATGACGATGACTTAGGCAACGAAGATTTTTTGGATGATTATGATGATGATTTTTCAGGTGATGAAGAAACAGAAGAAGATGATTCTTAATTTTTTTATTTATTGATTACTTTTTCTTTTTTTCTGCTTTTAATTTTTCAATTACTGTTCGTTCAGAAATAATTGCAGAGTTTCCAGAGGGATCTTCAATAATAATTTTTAAAGGCATTTCCCCCCACTTTACTTTTCTTATTTTTTTGAGAAGGTTCTTTGCTGTTTTTTTTGTTTCTTCTTCCTCGCTGTTATCACGCTCATCTTCAATTACTTTCTCAAAGCGGGTGATGACTCCTTCTATGTTAGAAATGTAGCCATCAGAAGCTGGTCCAGGTGTTACTGAGAGTTTTAATCCCGGAATTTTTACTGTCGCCTCAGAGGATTTTACCACACGAACATTCATATCTTCTTCTTTTTCAATGGTGAAGGTGATCTTACAAGGATCTTTGAGTTCTGCTGCTTCTACATCAGCCTTTTGAAACTGACAATTTTTACAATGCATGGAAAAGATAAAGGTTTTTCCAAAGAAGGGAATATCCATTTCATCTTCTGTTAATGTTAATGTTTTATTCATACAGAATGGACAGGTTTCATTCTCTATTGTGTCAGCCATGGTCTGAAAGAGAAAAAAGGAGTTTAAAAGCTTTACTCATGAAAAATGAAAAGAATTTCCAAAAGGGAAAATAAAAATTTATTCAACAATAGTTGTTGCGACTTTTGGCTGATTTCTGTCTACAGAAGCAAAATTTGGTGTTGCAACGAGCCAGTCTTCTCCAAAGCCTGCAATGTCCCCATCAATAGCATCACAAGTCTTTTTTAACTTGTTTACTACCCTTTTTAACTCAATAAGGTCTTTGTCTTTCAAGGGTTTGATGTTTACCAAGGCAATGGTATATCCGTCACGAAGAGCATCTAAGACTAATTTTACATCTTGAAATTCTCTGATCATGAAGGGTTTTACTAGAACTTTGGATTTTCTTGCAGGTTGATTTTCACTATCTATTTCTAAATAGTCTTCGCCAAATTCATCCGGAATGTCTTCTTCCCGTGTGTTTCCTAAGATTTTATCTTTGATTCGCAATAAAGTTTCTTTCATTTTGATTGGAACCCTCCCAATTCTTTTTCCTATTTGATTTAGGTTTAAATATATTTCTATGGTATGGAAGCTCTATTCGAGGAGAAGGATTAGTTATATTCTTTAAAATAGATATTAAAATGATTCTAACTGGCTGACTATGTTCCAGAGCTGCGGGCGGATGTAGGAGGGTATGTTTGGGTCATTAGAGAGTTCATCAAGCTCCTGCAGGGCTTTATTTGCACGAATGCTGATTTCTATGGCGTTATCCTGCAGCACTGCTATTGCAGTATCAAGTTTGATGCGTACATTCTTGGGGATGCCATCATCTTCCAATATCATTGTTAGCTCTTCAATCAGTTCTTTCATTGTCTTTCTTCATGTGCTGGTCTATTTCTGCCATGACCTCTTCTTGTATTTTTTTTGCTTTTTCCTGCAATGCAGTTTCCTGCTGGTCTATATTTTTTATTCTTAGCTGCAAGACATCATTTCTTTCTTTCAAGTCTTTTTTTAATGTTTCTTTTTCTGCACTGAACATCACTGCTCCTGCAATTTTATAGACTGCTCCTTGGGAGCCTTCCACTTCTTTTAAAGCATTTTCAATTTCTAAAAGCTGTGATTGGAAGCTTCGCTTCTGCGTCATAAAACTCTGCAAGTTCTGCTCGAAAAGCTGCAACTGGGCAATCTTTTCCTGCGTCTCTTTAGAAATATCCATCTTAGATAGCTTTTAATTTGGTTGGGACGCTTCTTTGTTTGTAGAGGATTTTGCTTCCACAGTATGGGCATCTAATTTTCTTTTTTACATAGTCGCTCTTTACTGCTTTCTCGCATGAAAAACATTTGTACTCAACCATCTTAGACTCCTATTGTATATGCTCTTCCTGTAAACTTGGATTCGCATTTTTTACATTCATAGATACCTGCAGCTACTCGTTTTACTACAGCTCGTGAACAGTATGGGCATGTTTGTGGTGCTTTTTGCAGCCTTTCTACAGCGAGGACTTTAGCCTTTGTTCTTTTTCCATATCTTGCACCAAATCGTGCTACTGAACCAATTTTTCGCGCCATTTTGTTTGAATAAGTTTTTCACGCATTTATAAGTCTTTCGGGGCTTCCTTTGGAATTTTTGTTATGGTGAGAAAGCTGTTTTATTGGACTTTAAAAATTTTTAGGAAGGTGAGATTGCCCGGATTTGAACCGGGATCGTCGGGTCCCAAACCCGAAAGTCTACCAAGTTAGCCCACAATCCCGTATAAAATAAATTTGAAATGTTTAAATACCTATCGCTTATTTTAGCCAGCCAATTTCACTATAGAATTTTGAATTGTCTTTTGCTGAGACTTTAAATTTTAGTTCCTTGGTGATTATTCCATCTTTTCTAAGATTACCTTTACATATGGAGGTTTTGCCTGTTCGGATATTAAATTGGCTTAGTATATTTTTTAGGTCTTCCATGAATTCTAAACCCTGTTTTATAATTTCTTTATTTTTATATTGGTTAATTTTAATACTAGGATTAGGCCTCTTTTCTTTATTTGTTCCTTCACAAAGATATGCAATAGCAATGTAAGCTCTTGCAAATTCTTTATTTTCTCTAATCCATTCAGGAATTCTAAATTCTGTAAGTATTTTATTTCCTTTAGGAGTTCCTATTTCATATAGATGTCTGGATACTTCTGTGTTAAAGAACCATATTTTGTAATTTCTATTGCTTAGACAATATTTGTTTTGTTCAATTTTTTTTGCCTTGATAGCAAACTGTTCAATAATCCATTCTTCAAATGTCAAGAGGTCTACAATATTGTTTGAAGATATAAAAAATCCTTTTAAGTTTTTACATAAGTGTCCATCAAATGTAAGGTAACTTACTATTTTTGCTAGGGTTTGAGTATATTCTTTTTGTTGTTCTGTTAAAGGTTTGCATGGACTTCTTCTTTGTAACTTTAGCTCTGCTTTTTCTTTTGCATTATTGAAGGATCCGAATTCTTCCACACATTTTTGGTATACTGCAAATGTTAGGTCTCTTCTACCAGGGGATTTTCTTAGTCTTTTTGCTTGCTGCTGTAGAATTTCTATAGTATTCATATTCTTTTCTTCTTTTTTGTTTATATAAATCCCGCGCGGGGGCGTGCCAGCTGTCCGGAGACTTATAGAAAATATTTTTCTTTAATAAAACTAAGCACAATGTTTTGCTGAAGATAGGATTCTTTGACTTTTTTAGGAAGTACTTTGAAATCTTTTACTTTCTTCCTGCAATTTTTTTCTGCACATCCACAAGGCATGGTCCAGCCTCCATCAACACTTGTCGAGTAATCCCATGTCATTTCTTCGCCTGCTTTGATGTCTCTGATTGCAATAACTTCTTTATCTTTCTGAATGCCTGTATTAGGATTGCAGGAATGGTTGATTAAAACCCCAGGCTCCTCTAAGTCCATATAAAAATCGTACTCTATCTGCAATGCATTTGCCTGCTGTTTTTCTGGCTTGTTGTCTACTTCTTCTTGTGTAATAACTTTCCCTGTTAGTGTGAGAATATGCTCCCCTTTTGCAATGTCTTTTGCCGCGAATAAACCGCGACCAAAGCGACATTGTTTGATGGAGAAGTGCATGTTTCAGTGAGAAAAAAAAGATTTTTATTTTTTTGCTGGCGCCGCTTTTGCTGCAGGGGCTGCTTTTCCTGCTGGAGCAGCTGCTGCTGCTGCAGGGGCTGCTGCGGCGGTCGCTTCTTTCTTTGCCGCTGCTGCTGCTGCTTTTTCTTTCTTTGCAGCATCCATTTTTGCGAGTTCTCCAGCGAATTTCTTTTGATATAAGGAAAGTTGATTTGCAAGTTCAGTTCTTTTTTCTGCTGCTACTGCTGTTTTTGCGGCTTGGATTACTTTATCATATTTTCCTTGGTCTACTTCAGGGTTGATTTCCATTGCAGTTTTTCCTTCCACAAGCACACCCATTGCGTTTGCGGAACCAATAACTGTTTTTACTGCTGCCTTGAGGCTCCCTGCGGATAAAGAATCCATTTTCATCTGTGCAATTTTGATTGCATCTTCCATTGCGAGGTTTCCTACTTTTAGTTTATTTGGAATGCCTGAACCGCCTTTGATGTTGAGTTCTTTTTGAATAAGACCAGAAACTGGCGGTGTTCCCACAGTGATTTCGAATGCTTTGGTTTCAGAGTCCACAATAATTTTGACAGGGACTTTCATGCCGGCAAATGCTGCTGTTTTTTTGTTGATTTCTGCAACTACCTGACCAATGTTTATTTTCAAAGGACCAAGTGCAGGACCCAATGGGGGGGCAGCGGATGCTTTTCCACCATCGACCAATGCATCAACAGTTTCTTTTGCCATGAGCTTGTGAGAAAAACTGGGGCTTTATAAAGCTTTTGGCAGGTCTGAAAATCTTTCAGTTTTTTCTTGTGAGCTTTTATGAAGGGGAATTTATAGAATTGATTTATGAGGATTGTTTTTGGCATTCATGTTAAAGAAAGATTAGATCTAAGAAAAATTCTTGAGGAAGAGGTTATTGAGGCGATTCGCTTTCCTTTTTTAGTTGTTAAGAAACAGGGGAAATATTTTTATCAAAAAAGACTTCAAAGGGGTAAGATTGAGGTCTGTTGTGAACTAAGAGAAAGAGATATAAAGGTTATTACTGTTTACTGGATATAGGAGTAGAAGATGGAAATTCAATATGATGCGGATGTCGATGCAATGTACATACGATTGCGTAAAGGTGAGTTTGCAAAAAATAAGGTTGTTGATGATTTGACTATTTTTGATCTTGATTCTAAAGGGAATCTTTTGGGAATAGAACTTTTAGATGCGAGCAAGCGTTTTTCTAAGAAATCTTTGCAAGAAGTACATGTGAAGGATATGGCTCTTGTGAAATAGTACTTAGGGAAGCTTTATATAGGAATTTCATTGCTGAAATTTTATGAGAGAGCTTGTTTATGTTCCTATTGTGCATGATATTCCTACCTTTAGTATTAATGAGAATGATGAAGAGAATAAAAAACAAGCAGCTCTTTTTTCTCAAAAACTTAGACCTGCTTTTAATTTGTTGACTAAAAGGATTCTTGAGATGCATGGGAAACAGCCTTTTAGGAGAATCTATCTTGATGGTTGTTTGAAACCAACTTCATTTTATAAGTTTGCTTCTGAGTCAGCAGCAGGTGTGCCTGTTATGGGATTGATTAGCCTTGGTGTTGAACTTATGCCTACTGAGCATGAAGGAAGTCTATTGCTTCCTTTCTTTTTAGGCTGCAATGATGAAGCTAGTTTTGAAGAAAGGAAATTAGCATTTGAATATATTGCTAGGATAAAGAATTTTTCTATGCAAAAGTTTAGAGCTTCTTTAAAAGACCTTTTTGATGATAGTGAGCTTTCTTCTCTTTTGTTAGGTAAGTTTGATGATTTCTTTTTAGGATGTGAGTATGCTGATTTCCATGCTGCAAGAGAGCTTTGGATAGGAAGAAACATTGAGCAAAGTCTTCGTGATAATGAAAGAGGTCTTCTTTTTTTGGGTACTGATCATTCTTATGAGAGAGTGAAGAGCACTATTACTTCACCTATTAATCATGTGTATTATGATTTCTTTGGGTTTAATAAATAAAAAAATTATTGAGAAATCTCTTCTTCTGTTGCATTCTCTCTTCTAATAACTTTTAC
Organism: Candidatus Woesearchaeota archaeon; assembly: GCA_016235495.1. GTDB lineage: Archaea > Nanobdellota > Nanobdellia > SCGC-AAA011-G17 > GW2011-AR17 > JAGVZZ01. The sequence continues at coordinate 40,210 of JACRKH010000025.1, read as the reverse complement.
TGCATCCAATTTCAAGGTCAATGGAATTGGAATAGCAGTTTCTAAAAGCTCGAGAACAACTTCTTCTTTTTGCAGATCAATACGAACCACTTTTGCTTTTTCTCGTTTAAATGGCCCAGTAATGATTTCTACAATATCATTTCTTTGAATATTTACTTTGATTTTTACTTGTTCGAGCATGCCTTCAATTTCTTTGTAATCAACTGGCTTTGGAAGCAAACCTTTTGCATAGGGAATGCCTTGAAAACATTCTTCTGCTGCCTGTCGGTCTAGTGCTTCGATGAATATGTAGCCTCGCATCCCATGCGGGCGAATGACTGCATAGACTTCTAGCTTTTTCTTTTGAACATTGGATGAAATAAAATCTACTACTTGATCTTCACGGTTTGCAGTGGTTCTCAATACAAATATTTGTGTTTCCATATTAGATTCCTAAGAGTGCTCCACCGATAGAAATGATGAATCCAAGCAAGCCAATGAGCAGTATACCCAAGCCAGTAATCTTGACAATGCTTTTGTATTCTGCTGTTGAAGGTTTCTTTGTAATGCGTAAAACCCTGTGGCACTCTTTCATGAAGCTCTTGAATTTAACCCATTTCTCATTAAGTCGGAGGTTCATTGAGCACTAAAAGAAGAATGCTCCTATTTAAAGGTTTGGGTTGGGCTTACCAGCCTCCCATTGCTCCTTTCCCTGTTTTGTATCCCCCACTCCAATCTAATGTTTCTTCCAGAGTATTTCCATTAGTGTCTGTCGCACGAAGGGTGTAATTTCCCTTTGCTCCAGTATGTGTTCCTTTTGTGAGTTCTGCAAGGTCTACTTTAGGGCTGTATGTGTCCAAGTTTCTTCTAAAAATTATTTGTTGATCTTTGAGAAGGACAAGTTCTCTTAACCCTGAGTCAAAGTCTTCAAGGAAGCCTGTAAATGGTTTTGTTGAGCTATAGAAACTTTTTTTCCAGGATGGGGCTTTTGTGTCTGTATGCAGCTGTGCTTCTGAGATCAATGCATCTTCATATGCAAAAACATTTAGAATATTTATTCCTTTGTTCCTTTCGCTATCATATGCTTCTACTTTTATTTCATGTTTTCCATAGGGAAGTGCTATTTGAAAATTACTTGCAAAGCTGTAGCTAGTATTTTCCAAAGGGATGACTTTTACTGTTCCATCATCGACGAAAATATCTACTTCACTTATGTTCGAATATTTTCCATGGCGGGGTATGCTTTCTGTGGTTGTATTCGCCATGACTATTCCACTGTCAACTTCTATTTTATCTGTTTTGCAAGTCTCTGCAATGTCAGATATGTTTAGGTTGATGCTGCCTTCTGCTGCGCTAATTTCTATGCATGGTGGGGTATTGTCTTTGAGGAGGGTTTGGTTTAGAATGTGGTAACATCCTCCCGTGGTGAGTAGGGCTACAGGCCCCAAGATTCTTTTGCTCACTGCCATTATGATTTAGGTATATAAACGCCTTTGACCACTTATCTTATATAAAGATAGTTGTTCTCCTGTATATACTAAAAGAATTCTATACCCAATTCCTGCTCAATTTCTTTTTTTGGCAGTCCAGAAGATTTTCCTTTTCTTCCAAATATCTGCGGGCTTTTTACTCCTGTGACAATGAGCAGGACTTTGATTGCTGAACCAAGATCTTCTGAGATTTGCGCTCCCCAGATAATTCTTGCTTCTTCATCGAGCCTCTTTGAAATTGTTTCCACCACACGACGGGCTTCTTCAAGGGTCATGTCAGAGCCACCGCAGACATTGATGAGGGCTCCTGAGGCACCACTAATATCCACATCGAGAAGAGGATTGTTAATTGCTTTCTCCACTGCTTCTACAGCTCTATTATCTGCATCAGATTCTCCAATGCCAATCATAGAGACTCCTCCTTTGCCCATTACTGCTCTAATGTCTGCAAAGTCTAAATTGACAAGACCTGTTTTTGTAACCAGTTCTGCTATTCCTTTGACCGCATTGGTAAGAATCTCATCTGCAACCTTGAATGCAGTATGCAATGGCAAATCTGGTGCGAGTTCTAAGAGTTTATCATTAGGAATAACAATCAAAGTGTCTGCATGTTTCTCCAGACGTTCAAGGCCGTACATTGCATTTTCATATCTTCGTGCTCCTTCCATCTCAAAAGGGATGGTGACAATGGCAACAGTGAGAGCTCCTGATTTTTTTGCAATCTCTGCGACTATTGGTGCGGAACCTGTTCCTGTTCCTCCTCCAAGACCACAGGTAATAAAAATCATGTCTGAGCCTGCGATTTTTTGTTTAATTTCTGTTTCTGATTCTTTTGCAGCTTCTTCTCCTACTTGCGGGATGCTTCCTGCACCAAGACCTTGTGTGAGCTCCCGGCCAATGAGTATTTTGTGGTCTGCGTTGGTGTAGAGCAGGTCTTGCGCATCTGTGTTAATTGCAACAGTTTCTGTTCCTTCAATACCTATTTCGGACATTCTGTTGATAGAATTGTTTCCTCCACCCCCACAGCCTACAACTTTGAGCTTTGAACGCTGTCTCGCGAGGATTGCTTCGAGTTCTGCATCAATAGCATTTACTTTTCTCTGCTTCTCTTCCTCTGTTCTTCCGAGTGCTTGCTTGAAAAGGCTGTCCATTTATGCTCATCTATAAAATAAGATTTATAAGCATAGTTGTGGTTTAGTTACTATTTAGAAGTCTGAGGCTGTTCTAGTGTGATTCCTTTCAATTCAGGAATTCTTTTTTTGAGTTCTGCTTCGAGCATGTCTTTCATTTCCTTTGGGAAAGGTGCTTTAATTGTGGCATGATTTTCTTTTTCTTCTACATCTACATGGTGCAAGTGAAAATTCATTTCTAAAAAACCTGCAACTTTGTCTTTGAGAGAATCTATCTTTCTGTTCATAATTATATCATAGACAAGATTTCTTCCTGCAAGAGCATGGTTGAAGTCTACGAGAACTCTTCCACCGGAAACTGATTTTATTATCCCAGTATAGTCTTCTACTTCTACTCGCAGGCCTGGGATGGGGTTAATTTTTTGTTCTTTAAATTTGTTGAGTGGAACCAAGCTAAACTTTTTAGGATCTTTTTTTCCAAAAGCTTGTTCTGAAGGAATTTCAACGTGCAATCTTTCTCCAATAGTTTTGTCTATAAGAAAATCATCCAGGCCTGGAACGACATCTCGTTCACCAAGGCAGATGACTGTGCGATCGTGTATGTGTGCTTGTATTGCGAGTTTCTTTGCTACTTCTTTATCATTGAGGTCAAATATGGAATTATCTTCTAATCTTCCTACATAAGTGATTTCTACGAAGTCGCCTTTCTGTGCTTTCATAGCAGTGGAGAATTATTAAAGCTTTATAAAATTATTGTTAGAAAGCAACAATGTATATAAGTTTTGATGCTGTTCTTTTTGGGATGGATTGGAGAGATGAACTGGATGTGCAGGTAAGAGAAGAGCTGGATGTGCTTTTGCAAGCAGTTCATAAGGAAAAGAATGCATACTTGCAAGCGAAGAGTGCAAGCAATGCACAGTTATGGTGTGCACTTGCAGTTCTTGCACGAAGAATTTCTTTTTTGGAATTGCAATTAAAAGGTGTTGATAAAAAGAAAAAGAGTTCTTCAGGTTTAAAGAAGGCAATGGAGAAGCTTTAGTGTTCCTTTTATTTTTAAACAAAAACCCCCAAAAGATTTATATACCCTAAGTTTTTCTTAGAATCCCATGGGAGAATTAAAACCTATCGATGCTACCGAAGCAAAGCCAGGTAGATATGTTGTCTTTGATGGACATGCTTGCATTGTGAAAAGTTTAGAAATTTCACGACCTGGAAAGCATGGGCATGCAAAGTGCCGTATTGAAGCAATTGGCATTAAAGACGATAAAAAAATAATCAAGATTATGCCTGGGCATGATAAGATCATGTCTCCAGTTATTGAAAAAAAGACTGCACAGGTGCTTTCCATTACTGGGAATAAAGCGAATGTTATGGATATGGAGTCCTTTGAAACATTTGATATTAGTATTCCTGAAGAATTGAAAGAGAAAGTCTCTGAAGGAATCCAAGTCATGTATTGGGTTGTTCTTGATGAGAGAATCATACAGGATATTGTGAAAGGATAAAATATATGGCAAAATTTGAAGCAACAATAAATCGATTGTTCCGCAGGGTCTTTGTTTGCAAGAAGTGCAAGCAGAAGGTGCGAACAGATATCTCCCGCGTTATAGCCGGGAGTGTGAAGTGCAGAAAGTGCAATGGAAAGGCTTTCCGTGTCATTAAGAGCAAGAGCAAAGGTTAAATAGTTTATTTTCATTGAAAAGATGGTGAACTGGGATATACTCTCGATTGTATTCTTTTATCTTATTCTTCTTAGTGTTTATTCTTTGTATAAAAAAAGATTTGAAACACAAGGTTTGTTAGTTATGTACAAAACAAAATGGGGATTGAAGCTTATGGACAGGCTGGCAAAACCCTTTCCTCAATTTTTGCATTATTTTTCCCTCTTAGGAGTCTACTTGGGCTTCGGGGGTATGGCTTATCTTCTTTATTTTCTGACGAAAGAAACTATCAAACTTATTTTTGTTGCAGGAACAGAACCTGCATTAGCACCTGTGCTGCCTGGAGTGCAGATTCCTGGAGCACCTGTACTCACTTTCTGGCATTGGCTGATTGCTATTTTTGCTGCTGCTGTGATTCACGAATTTTCTCATGGTGTTGTTGCGCGCCTGCATAAGATTCCTATTAAGAGCTCTGGCTTTGCATTCTTTGGGCCATTGCTTGCTGCTTTTGTTGAGCCTGATGAGAAGGTAACAGAGAAGAAAAAAGCTTCGGAACAGCTTGCGGTTTTTGCTGCCGGACCTTTTTCTAATATGGTTTTAGGAGCAGTTATTTTGCTTTTTACTCTTTTTGTTTTCTCTCCTCTGGTAGGAACTTTGTATCAAGGTGATGGTGTTATCGTACATGCTCTTGTTGATGGATATCCTATGAATGCTACTGGTATTGCAGTTCCTTTTACAATCCTTTCTGTGAATGGGCAGGAAACTTTGACTGCTGCTGCTGTTGATAGTGCTATTGGAGGGATTCATCCTGGGGATACTGTTACTTTAGGCACGAATAAAGGAAGTTATACTGTTGTCTCTGCTGTTAATCCTCAAGATGCTTCACGTGCTTTTATCGGGGTGAGTGGGTTTGAACAAAAAGTGAAAGCGAGATCTGCATTCTGGGATTCTTTGAAAGGTGTGTTTGACTGGCTGTCTCTTTTGCTGTTATGGCTGTTCCTCATTAATGTGGGCATTGGGTTGTTTAATCTTTTGCCTTTAGGGCCTGTGGATGGAGGAAGAATGTTTTATACGCTTGCGCTTGTGACGCTGAAGAATGAATCTTATGCGAAGAGAGCGTTGTATATAGTTAGTGCTTTTAGTTTAGCATTGATTGTGATTAACATGCTTCCTTGGTTGTATAAGTTCTTGTTGTGGATTGGGCATGGGATTCTCCTTCTTTTTTAGAACATAAATTCTTCTGGTGAGACTTCCATGCACGAAGTCATCTGTAATATGCACCAGTTTATATTTTGTTTTTATTTTGAGATCATTTGGTGACATGAGCACTACTATATCGACAAAAGGATAGACATGTGCAAGAAATTCTTCATAGAGCTTTTTAATAATTACTTTATTTGTGGATGCTCTTCTTCCATACGGCGGATCAGTGACAATAGCTTTGCATTTTATTATTTCTTCTCGTGCATCTGCTTTGTAGACCTTTGCTTTGATTTTGTAGTGCTCAAAGTTTTGTTTGGCTGCACGAATCATTAATGGATCAATATCTGTGCCTATGATTTTCAAACCCATTAAAGATGCTTCTAGAAGAATGCCACCAGTCCCACAAAATGGATCCCATATTGTTCCTTTGTTGACACCTGAAAGGTTTACTAATGCTCGTGCAAGTTTTGGCTTTAAAGATATGGGAAAAAATCCTGGCCGAATGTCTGGCCGGCGCTTCTGGAATTTTTCTTCTCTTTGGTAGACTTTTTTTCCGCAGATAATGTCTTTGTCAATAAAATAAAACCAGAGTTCTGTGCTGGAGTGGTTGAGCTGCACCTTTGGGTGTTTTAGTGCGTTCCAGATGATAGGAGCAATTTCTCTTTCCTTTGCAGTGATGTTTGATCGTATGCAAAAATTATCTTTATAGTATTTATCCCAGTTGATATTTGGTATCTTTGTGTCTATGAATATCTCTTCTAGAACTAAATTGGTATATGCTAAACGTGTGTAATCACATTTTCCTTTGCAAATGAGAATGTTTTTGTAGATTTTGTATTTTTTTGCTTTGTTTAATGCGAGCACTTCTGCCTTTGCAAGGTCAATGTTATCTCCAGAAAGCTCGTAGATCATTTTATTTTTTTCATAAAGCCATAAATGGCCATAAGCTCCCTTTTTGTGAGCTGGCTTTTTCCTATTAATTTTTTCCAGACCAAACGCTGTGTTTGTTTTTTTTGTTCTGTATTGAAGGGAAGAATGTTCATTTTTTCTTCAAAGAGTTTTTCCAGGCGTTCTTTATCTTCTTTTGTTGCTCCTTTTATTTTTTCTCCAATCTTTTCTTCTTTTGAATGTTTGAAGACTTCATACATGATGACTGCTGCAGCGTGTGAGGCATTCATTGTAGGATATTTCTTTGTTACGGGAATAGTTACAAGGATATCACAGGCTTCCAGCTCTTCGTTGTGCATCCCATCATTTTCTCTGCCTATGATGAGACCAACTTTTCCTTTGATTTGCATTTTTCCCAGTGTTTCTGGGAAGATAGGATTTCTTCTGAGGTTGTAGTCTGTGCCTAAGATTGCTGTGGTGCCAATTAAGGTATCATATTTTAGTTCAGAAACTACTTTTGCATCTCTAAGGATATCTTCTGCATGACTTGCACGATCTCTCGCTTCTTTGCAGAGGTGGTCACATTTTGGATTTAAGAGTATTAATTGAGTGAAGCCAAAGTTTTTCATGGCTCTTGCTATGGCACCTATATTTCCTGGAGTCTTGAATTCCTGTGCGATGATATCCATGCTGAAATTGTATGAGAAAAGATTTATAAGGCTTGCTTTTCTTCTTTTTCTTATGTTTGTCGATGTACATACCCATGTGACTGCAAAGGAATTTGATGCTGATAGAGAGAGAGTTATTCTGGAATCTGGCTGTATAGCTTTGATTAACAATGGCTATAGTGCTGCGGATAACAGAGCGACTCTTGATTTAAGTAAAAAATATCCTTTGGTGAAAAAAGCGTTTGGCTTGCATCCTGATCAGACTTGGAATTTGCCTGTAAAAGAAGTGGATGAGGAAATAGCATGGATACGAAAACATAAGCCTTTTGCAATAGGCGAAATAGGACTGGATTTTTTGTATGCGCATCCTGAAAAGCAAATTGATGCCTTTAAGAAATTTATTTCTTTGGCTTTAGAACTTGATTTACCTATGATCGTTCATTCACGAAAAGCAGAGAAGGAAGTCCTTGATGTGCTTGAGGACATGCATGCGAAGAAGGTTATTTTACATTGTTTTTCTGGGAAATTAAAATTGGTTGATAGGGCTGAGAAGCTTGGTTATTTTTTTTCTATCCCTGGTATTATTGTGCACAGTCTGCATTTTCAGGAGCTGGTGAAGAGAGCTTCTATTACTAAATTGCTAACTGAAACCGATGCACCTTTTCTTTCGCCGATAAAAGGAGAAAGAAATGAACCAAAGTATATCCCTTTGACTATTCAAAAAATTGCTGAAGTAAAAGGGATGGATGAAAAAGAGGTTGAAAACTCTATATTTGCAAACTATCAACGTTTGTTTCGATAAGTATTTAAAATAAAATTTTTTCTTATCATTATGACTCTCCTTTACAAGCTTTTTGGCATTCCTAGGAATTTGGATGAATTTATTAATGGTAGAGATGCTTCTGATCCTAGACTAAATGTTCTTGTTGTCGATAGTTATTTTCATGATTTTCCTGAGTCGCCTTTTTTTACCTTGCGAAGAAGGGTTTATTTACAAGATCCAGAAAGTGGAAAAAAACTTCGCTACTCCAGTGAGGATCATTATTGTGATTTTAGAGAAGCTTTTCAAGTTCAAAATCTGGAGAATAGTGTTCATCTTCGGTATCTTGCTGTGGAGCATGAGCTTTCAGAGAGGGGTTTGCATCTGGGAAAAAGGGTGCATGTGAGAGAAAAAGCAGGAATTTTTGGAACTATGCGTTCTCGTCGCTGAAATCTTCTGATTCTGTTTCTAGAAGTATATTCTTTTGATCTTTCTTTTCTCTGAATGTTCTTGGCACATAAACTTTTTCTTTTGTTAAAGGATTTTCTTCAGTGTAATACATTGCTGTTGCTGCTGTTCCTGGTGTTGGTGTGAAAACTTGTGTAAGATTCACATAAAGATCATTTACATTACAGAATTCTTTTAAGTCTTGCATATCCTCTTTTGTTGTTCCTGGATGTGCTGCAATGAAATAGGGAACAAGATGTTTGTTACTTTTTTGTTCTTTGCTCACTTGTTTGTAGAAGGCTAAAAATTCTTGAAATGCTCCTGGATTGGATTTATTCATCTGCTTGAGTATGTTTGTTGAGATATGCTCGGGAGCAATCTTTAGTCTGGTTATGAATTTCATCATTTTTCTGAACATTTCTTTTTGGTCTAGAATAATATCATGACGAATTGCACTTCTTAATTCTAGCTTGGTATTTTTGTATTTATTCTGCAGTTTTTCTACTCCTTCGAGGATAGGAACAAGGTCGTTACTGATTTTTCTGTATTTGCAGCCTACGCATTGCTGGTTGCAATATTTTGTTTTGTTTTTTACTGTTATTTCTTTCTCAATAATTGGGGAGTATATTTGTTCTTCTTCGTCGTATAATGAACAGTAGGAGCCGTACATGTTGAGAGTTGGTAAAGTAAGGTCGTTAATTTTTTGCTTTCCCTGTGCGTAGAGTGCTTCTATCTCACGAAGAATGCTTTCCTTGCTTCTCTTTGCAACTTCTTTGCCTTGAACGAGAGGAATGACACAAAATGTACATGAACCCCAGCAGCCTCTTCCTATAATGACTGATGTGTCGAGCTTTGCAAGCATTTGTTCGTTGAAGAGTTTGTTCTTCGTATTGGGATGGAGTTCTCTTGTAAAGGGTAATTCATAGATAAAGTCTAATTCTTTTTCTTGCAAAGTATGCGTTGCTCTGTTGTATTGTATAAAACCTAATCCGCAGGGCTCAATGAAAGCCGCATCTGGAAGGAGGTAATGCATTCTCGTTAATAATGAAAAATTCTTTTTATCCTTGATACAGTCTTCATAGCTTGGAAGCAGTCTTATATTCTTATCAATTTCTTCTTTTCTTATTCGAAATGCAATGCCATCAATGCTTTTGAGCTTAAGATTTTCTTTTACTTTTTCAAAGTCTGTTCCTTTTTCTTTTCTTTCTGCTTTTTTCATCCTTTCAAGAAGTGTGAGAATTGCTCGGTCAGCATTGCCAAAGATGAGAATATCTGCCTTTGTGTCATTGAGTATTCCTCGTCTGAGTTCATTGGTTCTATAGTCAAACTGGGTGAATCTGCGTAATGTTGCTTCGACTCCTCCAAGCACTGTCATTGCTCCTTTGTAGAATGATTTTATTTTCTGGGTGTAGACCATTAATGCTCTTTCTGGGACAAGCACATTTTCTCTTTTTCTCAGCATAGGTGTGTAGTTTGCAAGCATGGAATCAAGCAATCCAGAAGAAATGCAGAAGAAATATCTGGGCTTCCCACATGATTGGTATTCTTTGTCTTCTCTTGGCTGAGGAATGATTGCAACTCTGTAGCCTTTGCTATCGAGAAGACGAGCGATGATTGCAGTTCCATTCAAAGGATGATCATAATAGGGGTCGCCACTAATGAAAACTACGTCGAAGCCAGAAAAATTTCTGTAGTATTTTGCTCCTTCGTTCCACGAGGTCGGGAGGAAGCTCTTTCCCATCTAATTTTTGAGATTTAGGTGCTTTATAAGGCTGTTGTTTTTTAAAAGATTAGAGCAGTAAGGTATTTAATCTCTCCTTCTTTGTTTTTCAATATGAAACTCTGGCTTGCACCATTGGAAGGAGTGAGTGACTGTGCTTTTCGTACACTTTGTTATCAATATGGTGCTGATTTGACATTTACTGAGATGATTCGAGTTGATTCTTTGGTTAAAGGAAATAAATCTAGTCTTTCTTTGTTAGATTTGAAAAATAATACTCCTACTGGCATACAGCTTCTTGCAGTAAAACCAAAAATAGTAGAGGAGTTTGTGAAAAAATTTGCTTCTTATTCTATTGATCCTGTTTGTTTTAATTTGAATTTAGGCTGTCCTAGTCCAGATGTTATTGTCCAGGGTGGTGGAGCTGCTCTTGTGAAAAGAACTGCTCGTGTACAGGAGCTGGTGAAGATTCTGCAAAAATTAGGCTATCCTGTTTCTGTGAAGATTCGTTTGGGATTGAATGAATTTGAAAAAGAAAAAAGAGTGTATCTTTCTCTCCTCAAAGAAGTAGATGCGGATGCTTTTATTATTCATGCACGACATGCACGACAGAAGTCTTCTGAGAAGGCAGATTGGTCTGTGTTTGAAGCATGCTTAGATACTGGAAAACATATTATTCCTAATGGTGATATCAACACTCAAGAAGATTTAGCTTTTTTTAAAAGTTTAGGTGTGAAGGAAGTTATGATCGGCCGTGCAGCGATTCGAAATCCTTCGGTGTTTCAGTTTTTGAAGGGAGGAAAGTTAGAAAATATTGCTCAAGTACAAAAAAAGTATCTTGCTCTTGCTGAAAAATATCCTTCACGTGCTTTGTATCAAGAAAATGTTCTTTCTTTTCTTGGAAAAGAGGCACATAGTAAGAAATGGATGATGTGAGGCATAAGATATTTAAAGCAATTCCTCTTCTTTTTCTTTATGAATTACAAAGACTTAGGTTTTAAATGTGGGTTGGAGGCACACCAACAGATAGAAAGCCATAAATTATTCTGCCAGTGCCCTTCTTTAGTGAATGATGAGCATGAGCCTACAATTTTCTTTGAAAGAAAGTTACGTGCTGCTGCAGGAGAGACTGGTGTTGTTGATAAAGCTGCTGCCTATGAGATGGAAAAAGGAAAAACTTTTCAGTATGAAGCCTGCCCGAGTTCTTCTTGTTTAGTTGAGTTTGATGAAGAGCCGCCACATCCTGTGAATCATGATGCATTGAAGATTGCTTTAGAGGTTGCCTTGCTTTTGCATGCGAAGCCTGTGAGTGAAGTGCATTTCATGCGAAAGACTGTGGTTGATGGAAGCAATGTTTCTGGTTTTCAACGAACCGCGTTAATTGCAGTAGATGGCTATGTAGAGACTTCTCTAGGGAAAGTTGCTGTTTCTAGTGTGTGTCTGGAAGAAGAAGCTGCAAAAAAGATTGAAGCAAAAGAAGATAGTGTTCGTTTTCGATTAGATAGACTTGGTGTTGCACTTGTTGAAATTGCGACTGATGCGAGTATTCAAGACCCAGAGCATGCAAAGGAGACTGCTGCTCTTTTAGGGATGATTCTACGAAGCACTGGGAAAGTGAAGAGGGGATTAGGGACAATTCGACAGGATGTGAACCTTTCGATTACTGGGCATCCTCGTGTGGAGCTGAAGGGCTTTCAAGAATTACGATACATGCCAAAAGTTATTGATGAAGAAGTGAAGAGACAGCAGGGTGAAGGCAAGAAAGGGATTGCACATGTACGAAAGGTGAATGCTGATGGAAGCTCTGATTATTTGCGACCTATGCCTGGTGCAGCACGGATGTACCCTGAGACAGATGTCCCTTTGATTATTTTAAGTAAAGAATTAGTACAAAGTATAGTCCTTCCTGAATTGTTGGATGAAAAAGCTCTTCGTTTTGAAAGAGAGTATGGGCTGAATAGTGATCTTGCAAGAATGCTTGTTCGAGAGGATGTTGCATTTGAGTTGTTTTTAAGAAAATATCCTTTACTGGATGCTTCTTTTATTGTGCAGTGTCTCGTAAGTATGCCTAAAGAAATCCAGGCTAGATTTGGTCTTGAAGGTGTGCTGCATGAAAAAGATTTTGATATGGTTTTTGGGCTTTTAACTGAGAAGAAAATTGCTAAGGAAGCTGTCCTCGATATTCTCGTTTCTTTATTGAAAAAAGAAAAGATTGATTTGCAGAAATATGCTCCTGTTGATGAGGATGAAGTTGAGAAAGTTATTAAAAAAATTATTCATGAAAATAAAGGCGCTCCTCTCAATGCTCTTATGGGAGAAGCAATGAAACAGCTTCGTGGGAAAGTTGATGGAAAAAAGGTTATGGAGCTTTTGAAGAAGCTGAGTTAAATGGAGAAAGATTATAACAAGGCTTTAAAGAAAATTATTCTTCAAGAAAAATGGCTTATAGATATTCTTCGTTCTGTTCGTGAACTGGATTTACCAGACTGGTATCTTGCTGCAGGGGTGATTCGAAATACTGTGTGGGATGTGCTTTCTGGTTATGAGCAAAGACATCCTTTAAATGATATTGATGTTGTGTATTTTGATGCGAGGAAAAAAATTAATGACAAAGCTGTTGAAAAGAGATTACATGCATTGCATCCTTCACAGACTTTTGAAGTGGTGAATCAAGCATTTATTCATGAGTATTATCCTGCAAAAAAAGGAATACAAAGTGCTTGCATGGGGATAGCAAGTTTTATTGAAGTGCCTACCTGTGTCGGTGTGCGATTAGAGAAGGATGATTCTTTGACTATTTGCGCCCCTTATGGCTTGAAGGATTTATTTACTTTTCATGTAGGTCCGAGTTCTCAGCAAGCTGAAGCGCTTGCAGACTATAAGGAAAGAATGAAGATGAAAAAATGGAAGAAATTATGGCCTCGGCTTCGAATAGATAGCTAAGATTTTTCTCCAATGGTGAGCACTGCAAAAATGAAGGATCTTTTTTGTGTGATGTTCTTTAAACCTGCTTTCTTAAAAAGGCCGTGCATTTCTTTTTTCGAATTTACTTTTACACATCCTGGTTCAAGTTTTTCAAAGAGATAGTGAAGGGCTTTAGAGAAAAAATTAATATCTGAGATCATCACTTTTCCTCCTTTTTTGGTCACCCTCATCATTTCTTTTATTGCTTTTTCCTGGTCATAGTAATGGTGAAAGGCTTCTGTGCTTATAACTATATCAAATGTGTCTTCTTTGAAGGGAAGTTCATGTACATCAGCTTGCTTTAGTTCAACACCTTTTGCTAGTTTTTTTCTTGCTTTTTCAAGCATTTCCTCTGAAAAATCAAGCCCTGTGAGATGAGCTTTTCCTTGGAGCTCTTTTAATAGCTCTCCTGTTCCACAGCTGATATCTAATAGTTTTGTTTCTTTCGAAAGTATAAGGCTCTTTTTTAGTTCCCTCCAGAATCCTCTCATCCACCACTGAAATAATGAAAAATCGTAGGTAGCTGCCCAATTTCCAAAAAATCTTTTATTTTCTTCCTGTTTTTTTATTTGATGTTTATCCATTTTTGTGTGGTTTCTTTTATTTCTTTTTTATAACGAACGAGTAAAATTATTGCAAAAAGAATAATAAATAAAATTGATGCTTCGCCTATGTAGGTTTTTTCTGTCCATCCTGGAAGCAATGCTTGGAACTGGTCTAGGGATAATGTTCCTGCGCTGATATCAACAATCCACTGCGTTACTCTTGTCAGGCTGAAATTAAGATAGAATGTTTTCTGGTAGAAGGGGTAGAAGAATGCTACTCCTGGCAGTGCTAAGTCGAGGATGAGGTGAGATATTCCATAGTAGCATGCCACCCAAAATGCAGTTCTGTTTCTGAAAATGATATATGCTATCCCTGCAAGAGCAAGGATGAATGTCAGATTATGAAAAGTGAACCTGTGAAGGCCTATAAAAGTGTCAAGATCAATTATCCAAACGATGGGAACAAGGTAGAAGATATATTTTTTATCAAGATTTGGGAAGAGTGCGAGAAGAAATGCTAATGGTATTAATGCATGCACAAATGGTTCCATGTGTGTTTTGTATTCCTTTTCTTTTTATACCTTATGCTTTTGTTGAAAAATTTCTCTCTTTATGAGCCTTGGGAGATATCTTTGGTGAAAGTCTCCTTTAATTTGGAGGTACATAGCTTTATAAATGACTTCTTACTCATTTTTTCTATGATTTTAGATAAAGATTTCAATGGAATTATTGAAGAACTGCATGCTGCAGATGAACGAAGAGAATTGCTTATTCAGCTGTCTCGAGATATTATTCGAGAGTCTAAAGTTGTGATTTATTCTTTACAAAGAGGGGAGAAGACTAGCCTTGAGAAGATTGAATCTTTGATAGAGCAGTTGGAAAGAGAATCTGCTACTGGCATTGAGAATACTGCTGTGCAAGAGTATGTTGAAGCTGCTTGTTTTTATTACTTTATTCATGAGAAAAGAATTCCTAACAAAGAAGAATTGAAAGTTGATACAGAGAATTATCTTATGGGACTCTGTGATCTGACCGGAGAACTTTTGAGGAAGGCTGTGAAAGATGTTATACAGAAGAATTATGGTGGTGCAAGGGAGATTACTGCATTGGTGGAAGAGATTTATGGAAAATTCTTACTGCTTGATTTGCGCAATGGCACTTTGCGGCAAAAGTCTGATTCTATTAAGTGGAATCTGCAGAAGTTAGAGCAGTTATTGCTGGATATTTCTGGGAAATAGTTGTTCTAAAGAGAACCAATTTCTCTTAATAGCTTTTGATGGCCTTTGATTAAATCATTAAATTTCTTTATTTCCTCAATTACGATTTTACTTTTCCTATCTTGTAAATTTTTTGATTTTCCCATTTTTAATCTATTCTTTAATTTCTTCGTGAGAATAATATTCTTCACGGATGCCCTGCATAACCTTTGCAGATAAAGGATCATTAGGTATTTTAAACTTTCCATTATTTATTTTGAGGAAATATTTTGTAGCGATAAAAGCAGTTCTTCTATTACCACTGGCAAAAGCATGATTTTTAATTAAGGCTTTCATTAAAGTAGCTGCTTTATCGTATAAATCTCCCTCAAAGTTCTCACAATGCTTCAGCGCACTAGAGATCTTTACATGACTTAGAATTTCTGGTCTATCAGCTTTCTTTACAACTATGACACTCAAAACTAGGAAGTTAAGCTCAATAATTTTATTGACACTTGGATACGAAATCATGAAATGGTAAGAGGATTGCAACCTTATAAATTCTTCGAAATTATTCTCTAAATGAATGTTGTTTTTGCTAAAAATAAGCTTTAGTCTTCTTCTTTTGGCACCATTAAAATATTATCTAATGATCCTTCTGTGAGCTTAAGAGTTCTTGCATTCCGAATGAGGAGGTTATTTTTATCAAACCATGGTGCAGTTACCGCAACAACTGTAAAAAAGTATGAGAAGATGGACAAGCAAAACATTGGGAGAAACAAGACAAACAGCAGAGAACCCTTTTCAATTACAATAGCAGTATGGCTAGATAGTTTGTGATGATGCCACGGGCTTTAGCCCGGGGTAGTTCACAACAAAGCTTATAAATCTTTATTATTTTCTATTGTCTATGCGAACACATCATTGCGGGGACTTGAATGCTTCTGTTTCAGGAAAAGAAGTTGTTCTTGCTGGATGGGTGGACACTGTACGAATCAGTGGGAAGATAGGATTCTTATTGCTTAGGGATAGAAGTGGGATTGTTCAAGTATTCTTAGATAAAAAATTAGCGGAAGCAAATCAGTATCTCAAACCACAGTCTGTTGTTCTTGTCAAAGGTCTTGTTAATAAAAGGCCTGAGAATCAAGTTAAAAAAGAAATGAAGACTGGTGCAGTTGAAGTTGCTGCTGCTTCTGTTGAAGTTCTGAATATGGCTGAAACTCCTCTGCCTATTGAAATTGCTGAGGAGACTACGACTGGTTTGGATAAGAGGTTGGATTACAGGTTTTTAGATGTGCGAAGGCAAAGAGTGACTGATATTTTTACGGTGCGTTCAAAAATTTACAGCACGACTGTTGCTTTTTTTGAGAAAGAGGGGTTCATTAATATTCAAACTCCTAAATTGACTGCTTCTGGTGTCGAGTCTGGCGCTGAAGAGTTTAAAATTCCTTATTTTGGAAAGACTGCTTCTCTTGCGCAGAGTCCTCAGATTTACAAGCAGATGTTTGTTGTTTCTGGGTTGGAGAAAGTGTATGAACTTGGAACTGTTTTCCGAGCGGAGAAGTCACACACGACAAGGCATCTTACTGAATTTACTGGTGTTGATTTTGAGATGGGCTTTATTCGTGATGAGCATGATGTCATGACTATTGTTGAAAAGTATTTTGTTTATTTGATTACAGAAATTAAAAAATCCTGCAGAGAAGAATTGGCTCGTTTAGGTGTGGATTTGCATGTTCCTAAAACAATTCCAAAACTCTCCATGCATGAAGCAAGGAATATATTGAAGAAATTAGGAAAGATTGTTCCTGAGAATGAAGATCTTGATGCTGATGGGGAGAAAATGATTGCTCATTATATCAAAGAAAAGTTACAGAGTGATTTTGTGTTTATGCTTGATTATCCTTGGGAGAAAAGACCCTTCTATCATATGAGGCCTGAGAAGGATAAGAAAGTAACGAAGTCTTTTGATTTGGTGTACAATGGCGTGGAGATTGCTACTGGCGCGCAAAGAGAGCATAGGCTACAAGTTCTTGAAGCACAAGCAATGGAGAAAGGAATTGATTTGACCTTGATGCCTTTCTATAGAGATATTTTTAGATATGGCTGCCCTCCTCATGGCGGTGTGGGTTTAGGGCTGGATAGGATTACCGAACAAATGCTGCAGCTGGGGAATATTCGAGAGGCTATTTTGCTTCCACGAGATCCAGAGCGTCTCACTCCTTAATATTTTTCAATAGACTTGTGGTCGTAAATTGCGACTTCAAAATTCTCTTCTTTTATTGTAGCTTTTTATGTTTGCTGAGAAAATCTTTTTTGAATTCCTGAAATGCTCCTTCTTTGATACTTTCTCTTATTTTTTTCATGAATTCCTGCATGAAGTAGAGATTGTGAATAGTCAAGTATCTTTTTCCCACAGGATCTTCTTTTTTTAACAAATATCTGAGGTATGCCTTAGAGAATGTTTTACATGAAAAACATTTACAATCTTTCTCTATAGGACTTTCATCATATTTGTATATTTCTTTTCCTAGGTCGAGAATGCCATTGAAGGTAAATAACATCCCATGCCGTGCATTCTTTTGCGGGTAGATGCTATCAAAAATGTCAATACCACGTTCTACGCATTCAATGATTTGTTCTGGTTTTCCCAGCCCCATGACATATCTGGGTTTGTTTTTATTGAGATGAGGAATAGATGCTTCTACTACTTTGTAGAGCACTTCTGTGGGCTCCCCAATGCCAATACCTCCAATAGCATTCCCGTCAAAGTCTAGCTCATTAATTATTCTTGCACTTTGTTCTCTTAAGTCCGGGAAAGTTCCTCCCTGTGTGATACCAAATAATAATTGTTTTCCTTTATGCAGTTCTTTGCATTTCTTGGTCCAGCGATGTGACTTTTCCATTGCTTCAAGATATTCTTCTTTTGTTTTTCCATATGGTAAGACACAATCTAAGGCCATGATTACATCAGATCCAATAGTTTCTCCTATGTGCATGACTTTTTCTGGGCGCATGAAAACTTCCTGACCCTCTGGGGTTTTGAATTTGATGCCATTGGTAGTGGTGTCCTGCATAAGATTTTCTCTTAGCATTTGGAAGCCCCCACAGTCTGTGAAAATAATTCCTGGGTAGCGCATGAAATTGTGAATGCCTTTCATTTTTTCAAAAGTTTCTAGTCCAGGGGATAAAGAGAGAAGGAAGGCGTTTGCTATGAGAACTTTTGCTCCTGCTTCTATGTAATCCTCTGTAGAGACAAAGCGGCCTACTGCCCTTGTGGCGACGGGCATGAAGAAGGGTGTTTCTACCTCTCCATGCACTGTCTGCAGTATGCCTACTCTTGCGTTTCCTTGTTCTTTTATAATACTGAACATGGTGTTTTGGGTTTTATAGAGGTTTAAAAAGGTTTTTGTTGTCTCTTACCGTTACTTATTTAAATTCAGAGAAAATTATTTCTTCTATGACAGCATACATTTCTATTCAGGATGCCATCAAACAGGGAAAGGGTAAAGTCTCTTTGCATGGCTGGTGCTACCGAGAAAGAGGTTCGAATAAATTACGATTTATTACACTAAGGGATTCTTCCAATATTATTCAGTGTGTTCTTGAGAAGGATAAGGTTTCTGAGAAAGTGTGGAAAGAAGCAGAGAGTGTGAAAATAGAAACTTCTTTGGAACTACATGGAGACATAAAAAAAGATGAACGTGCTCCTACTGGCTATGAAGTTGTTGTCTCAGACTTGCATGTTGTTGGTGCGTGTGATAATTTTCCTATTCAAAAGGATCAGAGTGTGGAGTTCTTAGCAGATAACAGGCATTTATGGCTGCGCTCACGAAGGATGACTGCTATTTTGAAGATACGAAGCACTATCTTTGGCGCAATTCATCAGTATTTTAGAGCTCATGGCTTCTATGAGTATCAAAGTCCTATTTTTCAGCCAACACAGGCAGAAGGGGGAAGTGAAGTCTTTAAGGTGCCTTACTTTGGGGGTCATGTGTTCCTAGCACAGACTTGGCAGCTGCAAGCAGAGCCTGCAATCTTTTCCTTAGAAAAAATTTATACGCTTGCTCCTTCTTTTCGAGCAGAAAAATCAAAAACTTCACGGCATCTTACTGAGTACTGGCATGCAGAGATGGAGATGGCTTGGTCAAGGTTTGAAGATATTCAGGATCATGCTGAAGGTCTGATTAAGGCTTGTGTGAAGGCAGTCTTAGAAACAAATAAAGAGGAGTTGAAGATTCTAGAAAGGGATCCAAAGAAGTTAGAGCCTACAGTGAAGAAAGCTTTTCCGCGAACAACTTATACAGATATTTTGAAGGAGCTTGAGAAGAAAGCGAAGATGAAAGTGGAGTGGGGTAAAGATTTGCGTACTGTTGAAGAAGACAAGCTTTCTGAATGGCATGACACCCCTGTGATTATTACAGGATATCCCAAAGTAGTGAAGGCTTTTTACATGAAAGAAGACCCAGAAAATTCTAAAGTTGTTCTTGGCTTTGATATTATTGCACCAGAGCGTTATGGAGAAATTGTGGGGGCTTCGCAAAGAGAAGAGGATATTAAAAAGATTGAGGATAATTTAAGGAAGCAGGGTGAGAATCCAAGGGATTATGATTTCTATTTAGATACAAGAAGGTATGGCTCCGTGCCTCATGGGGGCTTTGGCATGGGTGTGGAGCGCATTGTTTCTTGGATTTGCGGGTTAGAGAGCATTAAGGATGCTATTCCTTTCCCTCGCACTATGCTGAGGTATAAGCCATAAAGCTTAAATAAGGAAATTTCATTTTTTCTTTTGTGGCAGAATACCTTGTTCAGTATTTTAAAGCAGATATTGCTTCAGAGCTTCTTGATGCTGGGGATAATAGATTTTGTTTGCAAGCAGAGAGTTTAGAAGATGCGTTACAGGAAGCTAGCACGAGGCTGTGGGATTTGGAGAGAAAGATAGGTGCAGATACCTTTATTGCATATGCTCGTTTACAAGCAGTGGATAAAAGCTGGTATGAAGTTGATGCACATTGTGATTCAAATTATAAAAGGGCAATAGAAAAAATGCTTGCTGTAGATGCTAAGGTTTAAATTTTCTTAAACAGCAGTTTTATAAAGGATTTCTTTTTATTTCTCTTATGGCTTTTGTCTATAGATTACCTTTACATGGAGCTCCTCAGGGAAGAATTTATGTGCATAGGTATGGTGAGGAATTGTATGGTCACAGCCGTGCTGAAAGCAAACAAATGGCAAGGGCTTCTGTTCTTGATATTGTTGGAAAAAACTCCTTTTTTCAAGATGATGATTTGCAATATATGATAGCTTTGCTTTGGGGAGATGCTCGCAGAAATCAGCGTGTTGCAGATATTTTTGGATATAGTGATATTGTTCAATGGAATAGAGGGAATCCTGATGTTCATCACTGGCAGTTTCGAAATGAAGAATTAGATACTGAATCACATGTTGTTATGTGCGGTGATGGGAGTATTATTTTAGGCATGGAAGAGCTGCATAGGAGAAAGACTGCAAATAGAAATCAGTATCTTTCTGAGGGGCCAAGTTTGGACTCTTCTCTATTGTTAAACCTTTGATTTCCATGGATTTTTTGAGAGTCTTTTTTGCCATTCTAGAATCTCTGAGCTTTTTACTTCAATGAGGTCTGCTTTTCTTAAGGTGGCTATTTGTTTTTTATTGAGAAGAGGATAATGTTTTGTTTCAAATATTTTATCTACAATGTACCAAAGGTCTTGTTCTGCAGTCATCCAGGCTTTTTTATCAAATTGTTTTAGGTTAATAGGTAAAGTGTAGGTTCTTAAGGTTTTTTTTCTGTCATGATTTGTAAAATATTCATGAAAATAAGAAAGCACAAGTTCTCTGATTGTTTTGTAGATGGGTTCTCTATATCGTAAGACTGCATGATTTGTCTTTGATATTGCTCCCCAGTGGCCATGCTGTTTGAATACTGCAATGACATGGTCCTCGTCACCCTTCGCTGAGGTGAGATCCACAATGAGCGGAGGGCAGCCATGTATGCGCAGTGCAAGGGCTGCAAAGAGTGCTCCTTCTATGCAGTGCGCTCTGTTCTGTTTGAGCACTTCTCTGGGTGAGAGGCAGGTGTCTCCCTGCGGTTCGAAGTTGATAGGGATAAGGTCAAGAAAGTCCTGTATTTTTTTAGGAGTGTTGAGTTTCTTTAAGATTTCAGATTCTTTTTCGGAAAGGTTGAACATGGTGTTATTTATAGTAAAAGCATATATAAGATTTTCTTATATGCTGTTGCTGACAAAAGTCTCATTTTCTTTTCTTGATAAGTGTATATGAAATATTCATTAAGAAGGGTAGGAGAGCTCCGAATATTATTAAAGGCGGGGAAAGATTATTTCTACTCATATATATTGCTAAAAGTATTAGCACAATAGAGGAAAGAAAGGCCCATCTCAAGTCTTTTATTATTTCAAGAACATTTATCTCTTCTTTCTTCTCAAAAGGCTTTATTTTTTTGAAATGCCTAAACAAGATGGTAACTAAAAATGGCAGTGCTGCAGCAAAAACTGCTAAAGGACCTCCACTGATAATGTATAATACTAAAGCTGTCAATAGAACTGAACTCACTATTGTCCCCTTCAAATCCTTTATTATTGCAAGAAAACTAGTTTTTTTTCTGTTCTCATATATTTTTGTCACGAAATAAGGATAGATGAAGAATCCAATCCATATCAAAGTGGTCATTTGTATCGGTGCTCGATTTATACCATTCTCAATAACTATGCCTCCGAAATAGGCAGTTAATGCAACCTTCCACCAAGTACATCTTTTGTAGAACTGAGCATAAATAAACATGAGAAGGGTATAGGGAATTATCATTAGAAAACTAACAGGATTCATTGTCAGAAGGACTTCCCCCAGGATTGCAGCTGTTATTCCTCCAAACAACGCAAAGAACCACACATTTTTAATTTTACCATAGTCATTAACATACGTTCTGTGAATCCATGCAGAAATACCTATTGTGATAGCATTGAACATGAGGAATATTAGGATGAATATTAATTGAAAGCCAATAATATCATTAGACTCTGGGAGTCTTAAATAACCTGGAATCGAGGATAGAATATAGATGGTTAGTATTGTCACTGCTATTATTACAGCAATGGTTAAAATATTTTCATTCGTTTTTTCCATTTTATTCATCTCTAGAGCCCTGTAGGTTAAATATTTTGTCTTTTGTGAACAATATGTGGCATTACAATCTTATAGGAGTATTAAAACGGAAAGAGAATTTGAAGAAAAAATAAAAAAATTAGAAGAAGTCAATGCCCAAGCTGTTGGACATAGCTTTGGAGTTGTCTTTTCTTGCTTTGCCTTTTCCCATCACATATGGAGAGGTTACTCCAGTGATAATGGTCATGACACGAAGCTTGCCTTTCATGTCTCCAGAGATTCTTGCACCCCAGATAACATTTGCATCTTCATCCAAAGCCTGCGTGATCATATCCCCTACTCTGTTTACTTCATCTAAAGTAAGGTCATCTCCGCCAGCAACGTGGATCAATGCTCCTGTTGCACCTTCGTAGCTTACTTCGAGAAGAGGGTTGGATAATGCTCTCTTTACTGCTTCCTCTACTCTATTCTGTGAATCAGATTCTCCAATGCCAATAACAGACACATCTCCATTGGACATGATTGCTTTTACGTCTGCATAATCCAAGTTGACTAAGGAAGGCACTGCAATAATTTCTACAATCCCTTTAATCATTGTTGAGATAAGTTCGTTTGCTACAGCAAATGCCTGCTGAATGGGGAGATTTCCTGCAATCTTTACCAGTCTGTTGTTATCAATCACAATCACTGTATCACAGACATCCCTTAATTGCTGCAGACCATATTCTGCTTTTTCTATACGAGCTCTTTCTATCTCAAAGGGCATGGTGACTGCACCAATGACAATTGCTTTTTCTTCTTTTGCCAGTTGTGCAACCACTGGAGCACATCCTGTACCTGTTCCACCGCCCATACCTGCAGTGATGAATACCATATCAGTCCCACGAAGGACTTCTTTTAATTCACCTAACTGTTCTTTTGCAGCTTCTCTCCCTTTTTCCGGGAAGCCGCCACAGCCAAGGCCTCTTGTCAAGTCTCTTCCTATAAGAATTTTTTTATCTGCTTCAATAAGATCCAAGTGCTGCTTATCTGTGTTGATGCCTACTATCTCTGCACCTTGGACTCCTTTTTTAAAGAGCCAGTTTGTTGCGTTTGTACCACCGCCACCACAGCCAATAACTTTTATGTTTGCCTGACCAATGGTATCTTGATGACTAGGCGTTTCTACATTCTTCAATGCATTCTCAATCAAAGAGCCGAATACGTTCATTTTTTATTTCCTCCCTTTTGGATAATTTTCTATTGCAATTGCTCCACTGATTTATAAATATTATTGTCATGGGAAGAAGGACATTGCATTGTTATGTTGAAATATGTGAAAGAAATTCTACATGGCTACATAAGGACCAGGAATATTTTCTTCATCACACTCTTCTTTTTCGAACTGTTCTAGGTTCTCTAAGAACCTTTGAAACTTTTTACGCATGGCTCTTTATAAAGAAAAAGTCTTTTTAAAGATATGTGTTGTTGTACTTATAGGTTGATAGTGAAAATGAGGCTTTTCTTGTGGAGAAATGTTGTTTACTGGCTTTAGAGGAGGTATTAGAAGGCTTTTCCATTGCGATATGAAGAGAAGAGTATATAAATAATGAGTTTTGTTTTTTTGCTATGGCAGATTTTGTTTCCTCTATTTGTTATAATTGTTATTTATGGTAATAATAGTATTTATTTTTTAAGATTTACTAAAAATTCTCGAACTGAAGGACCAAGCCTAGGATATTTAAAGGAGACAAGCCCCAAGATTATGAAGAATATTCCTATAAATAGAAAAATTTTACCGCCTAATGTTTTCCATGTATCATTAATTCCTATCAGAAGCGAAATTCCTCCAAGAAATATACAAATAATCCCAGGGGTATATGACTCTTCTTGTGAACCTTTTATTTTTTCCTTCTCTAAATGTTCTTGAAAGGAATTTGGGCTTTCTATTTGTACTTGGATGTTTGCGTGATCCCCTATATGGCTCATAAATGGTAAAATAGTATTTATTTTAGAACTATCCAAACCTTCATAATGCTTTATTCCTAGATGAGTAATTCTTATATCTCCGCCTAAACCAAAAGCTTCTATGAATTTCTCTCCATTTAAAAAATTATAAATATTCTCTGTTTCTATTCTAGATATATCTATTTTTTCTCCAATTTCAAACATATTTACTGGTTTGTTTTCATTACCATCCGTTTGGAGATATACTTCCTTCAAAAATTTATTCCTGTTCTCAAGAGTTGAAGTATTCATATTAGACCTTAAAAAGAGAGGGATTTTAAAAGATTGCTGTTCTGAAGTGTGCATAAAAATTCTATTTTGTATCTACTTCAATAGCACATCTACCAGGTAGTTTTGGTGTTGCAGAAAGCAATGCTTTTCTTGCATTAGGAATGCCTTCTTTAGAACAGTACACACAGAAGATAGGTGTTCCCACTTTTAACTGCGCAGCAAGGCCTGTTGCCTTTCCAAATGCGCGCTGCATACCTGTCTGCATACGATCTGCTCCAGCCCCTGTAATCATTTTGTTTTCACGAAGAACATGATGCGGGTAGCTTCTAATCTGCAAATGATATTCTTTTCCCAAGAACTTGGTTAACCTTCGTACGACAGATGTTCTTGCAGATTCAATGGCATTGTGACGCACTTGAATTCTTTCTTTAGAAACAAGAAATACTTTATGGGGGAATGTTCTTTTGTTGTCCCCGAAATTATATTTTACCACTTTGTTTGTGGGAACCGCTTTAATGTATCCTTTTACTTTGTATCTGGATTTTCTTGTATATGCCCGTTTCACCTTTCTATAACAGGAGAATTTTCTTATTGCTACCATCTATGCCACCTTTACTTTTTTTCCTAAACTCTGGCCTGGAAGACTTCTTTCGAAGATAGCGCGAGCTGCTCCAGAGTTTCCATGCGATGCTCTGATTTCACCAGTGATATCCTTTCCTGAAGGGGTGGTAAAAGTAACTTTTTTGCCCACATGCTTCTTTGCTTTTTCTTTAGAATCTACTCCAGGGAGAGATATGATTATGTGTTTGGTATTCTGATGCGCTCTACTTCTTCTAAAATTGTTAATTATGCCTTCCATAGTATGTCTATATCCTCACCCATGATTTGCCTTAGAGATTCCAAGGTTCTGGATTTGATAATTCCATCATGAGGCATTTTTGCTCCCTTTATATACTTTTCGTACTCGGCAAGGTTAGATTTCTTAAGATTCTGAAGAGAGCCATCTTTGTCAAGGTTTGCTGTCCAAAGCTCGTCTCTTTTCTGCGTATCTTTGATGACAAAAACTATTTCTTTGAACATGATCAGCTCGCCCATCTTTGTGCCGTAGCGGAAGCTGAGCTTTGCACTTTCCAGTTTCTTTGCTCTTCTGAAGTCTAATTGATCCAAGATGGCTCTGATGAATTCTCTTGCTTCTCTGCGGACTTTGTTCATTTCCTGTTTGCTAATTTTTTTAGAATCATAATCTTTCTTTGCTTTGATGATTTCTGTCAGTATTTTGTGATACTTTAAAGGGATTTTCTCACTTTCGCTATATTTTTTAAAGAGTTCTGGAAGCTTATTTGCCGTTACTTCTTTGTATGCTGCATCCAAAAGAAGGTCTCTTGTCAGGTTCATGGATGTGCTGTATATCTCTTGGATTGCTTCTTTTTCATTTCTTTCTTCTATTTCACTGAAAAGCTTCTTAATTCTTTCCAAGTAGTCTTTACAATCACTCAATAATTTATCAATATCTTTTCCAGAAACTTCTTTGAGCTCTCCATGTTCAATAGCTTTGAATGTTTTTCTAATTTTTTCAAGAATGTCTACATATTTTTTTTCCAATAGTTTTTCTTTCTTGACATATATTTCTTCCATTAACTTTACTGCTTCTTTAGGAGTTGGAGGAGGGATTCCGTACAACATCAGCGCAGCCTGTGTAGGATTCATGACTGCGTAGAAGAGATCTTCGCCTACGACGGAAAGTAATTTTTGTTTTGTTCTATCAATGAGTTTGTCTCCCACTTCCATGTTCATATCAATTGCTTCAGGTGAAGGTTTGATTCTTCCCATCTGCAAGAGAAGTTTCCATGGCATGAAGACTCCTCTATCATACAAAGGAACGCCATCTCTGAGCATGGTGAATATAACTGGGTTTGCATCTTTAACATTCTCCCAGAAGTCTGTAAGGATGTAGGTTTGAATGTGGAACTGTGCTCTGACTCCGGTTATTTCTGATGCATCATAGCCCATGTTGATAATGATGGCGCGCAGTTTATCTCTCAGTTCAAAGCGGGACATTTTTTTGACATCTGTATCATCAATCACAATAGCAACATCAATGTCATTGGGAGCTGCATCTCCTCTGAATAAAGAGCCTACAGCAATGTAGCTGACCACATATTTTTCGAATTTTTTAATGGACATGTTCTTGTGCACTTCAGCAACTTTGAGTGCGGAGAGCAGTCCTTTGTCGTGGATTAATGCTGAGCTTGCAACCATCTGGATAATGTCATGCTTTGCATCTAAGCATGCTTCCTTGAGCTCTGAAATGAGCATAATCTGCGGTTTGAAGAGCTCGTCAATTTCTTTTGCAATCTTTGTTGCTTCATCTGTGGTTTTTATGATGAGGTTTCCTTTTGCAAGGCCTTCCACCTTTGCATCGTCAATGAGAATGAAAATTTGCAGTTCATTAGGGTTTGGCTGTGCTCCTTCAGTTCTTGCAACAGCTGGAGGAAGCGTTTGTTGTGGCATGGGAGGAAGAATAGATATGCCTGTAATATCTTCAATTTTTGCAAGGCATTTTTCTTTGAATTTATCGAGCTTTTCTTTTACTTTTTTTACTCTTTCTTCTTGTTCTTTTGTTAATTTTGGAAGCTCCACACCAGGTTTTATCTGTGCTGGCTCTTCCTTTTTAGGATGAGAATTCTTTGTCATTTTTGCATTGAAATAGTCTTAAAGGGAATTTATAAAGGTTTTGGTAATTGAAAAAGTTTAACGAGAAGCATCAGCTTGTCTTTCCAGCTCTAATTTCTTGGACAATGCTGCAGAACCTTGATCCATGTTGTAGGCTTTCATGATTTCATCAGCCAAAGCATCTTGTATGGACTTTTTCTTTCCGAAAGAGTTTGCATAGGCGCCTTGGATCATTAATCGCAATGCGTAATCCACTCTTCGCTGTGGAGCGCATTCTACAGACTTAGGATATCTTGCTCCTCCATACTCAATAGTTGTGATTTCTTCACGAGGAGCAGCATTTTCCAGCGCTTTTACAAATACCTCGACAGGGTTTTTGTTTGTTTTTCTTTCAATGATAAGGAATGTTTTTTCTACAATATTGTAGGCAGTTGTTGCTTTTCCTCCGCAATGCCCAGAAGTAATTTTATGCTTCTTTCCTTTGTGGCCTGGAATCATCACTTTGTTGATAAGTCTTTCTACTATGTTGTATTTTGATTTCCAGAATTGTGTTCCCACATTTCTTCCGCCAGTTCTTGGCACGAGGATAGGGCGAACATTGATATAGCCTTGCAAACCAGGATCATCTATCTTAATGTGTCCTGTTTCCCATCTGTTGAATATTTTTATGTCGCTCATCTTCGTCCTTTCTCTATTTTCCCACGAACTAAAGCATTCAGGGATTGATCATTTACTTTGATAACCTGCCATCGGACACAGGGAATATCTCCTTTTGCTCTTCCCATCTTTCCACCGATGCACTCAATAATAATTTCATCGTGTTCATCAACTAATTTGATTGCATTCATTCCTGGAACAAATGCGGTGATTTTCTTTCCATTCTTAATGAGCTGACATCTTACTGCTTTTCTCATTGCAGAATTTGGCTGCTTTGCTTCTAATTGAATTTTTTCGAGAACAATAGCTTTTGCTTGATGCGCTCCTTTTAATGGATCTGATTTTTCTTTTAAGTGGAATAATCTTTGTTTGAAGTCTTTGTTGAGCATACGACTCACTTTTCTTCGCTTGGTGAGCTTATTTCCTGCGTTTAAACCATTACTTTTCTTACCCATGTTTGTGTTAGAGAAATTCGAGACTTTTTAAAGGTTTCTGTTGTTTACTGCCTGAAAAATGATTTCAAATGTGCGAGGTATTCTTGCACTTCTGGGGAATTATCTTTTGGCGCCCAAGGTGCAAATTCTCTGTCTGTTTCTTCGAATGAACCTACAGTCATTCTGTTTGCCATCCCAGAGAAGTAGTCTAGAACTATGAGCATGCGCCAAGTATTTGAAGGGATCTTTATGTGCAGTGCATCCATAGGTAAATGTCTTGTGTAATTTACTATCCCTCCTTCAAAGAATGTCAGTATCCCAAGGTGGTTTGTTTTTGCTGTCCAAATTTCATCAACATTGACCCTAGATCTATATCGATATGGCCCCTCTAGATACCCATGTGGAAAAAATATGTGTGAAGCCTCATCTAATGGTCTTGTTTCTTTTCCTAAAAAACTCTCCAGTGCTTCGTCATTGAATTCTGTTGGCATGGCTTTTATTTTTAAAAGTTTATTTAAAAAGTTTGCGAATTATACTACCTTAAGCTCTATTTTAAAGTATTTATGAACTATGCTCTGGATGTGCTTAAAATTTGTCTTTTCTCTTCCGAAAATCTGGCCTTTTTCTCTTGCATCCTTTCCTTTAATAAGAACATGATCTTCTTCTAAACTTACTTCTGGCCGTAAAGGATAGAGGAGGTTGAGAACAAATTTGACTGGATCTTCATTAAACTCTATGATACGAATTCTTTTTTTTGTTATTGCACTGAGCCTTCGTACTTTCTCTCCTTTGTTTTCCAAGGCTTTTTTTAATTCTTTCTGCTGGACGACGAAAACGAGAACATCACCATCATTGAAGCAATCTTTTACCTTGGCCCCAGTATTCTTCTCAAACACATTAATGAGACCAATTATCTGCATGTCATATTGAATCATTGTTAATACGAAAGCATTGATATGGAAAACTGCTTTTTACAAAGTGTTCCTATTTCACTTTCACTGATATCTAATTCAAGCACCTTTATATTTCCTTGCTTTTTGTAGTCAAGAATTCTGTCTTTGTAGGAAGCTTTGCAATCTTTTGCGATAAAGACTGTTTTAATTTTTCCTAGTTTTAGTTTTCTTATTGTTTCTTCTGCACCAAAGGTTAATTTTTCTTCTTTGATTGCCTTCTTTAAATCTTCCACACTCATTTTTTCTTCTCCTTGCTCAGTTTTGTAATAAGACTTGGAAGTCCTGTTCCCAGAGGGATTGGCTGGTTAATCATAACATTTTCCACGACGGAGTTGAGGTAATCTACTTCACCAGTAAGACTTGCATTGATTAAGTGCTTAATAGGCGTTTCGAAGGATGCTCTTGCAAGGACAGATTCTTTTTCTTCTGTAATACCACTTCTTGTTACTCCTTTGATTTCTCCTCTTACTGTCATGAGGTCAGCAATGAACATGATGTGGCGGATATCTATATCGAGACCTTGTTCACTAATCACTTTGGATGCTTCAGCTATGATGGTTTCTCGTGCTGCTTCAATACCTAAATTTTTTGCCACTTCAAAAATGTTATTTGTAATAGTATTGGATGCATCGACTTCTGCTATTTTGAATACCTCCTTGAGGTTTGAACCAGAAGCTAAGAGAAGAATCTCATTGTTGTCCATCTTTGGTATCACTTCTTGAATGCCATCTATTCCTTTTATCTTTACTTCTTTTATTTTTTCCTTTAGTGTGTATAATCCTGGAAGACCTGCTTCTTTATTTTTAGGAGAGGCAGTATATCTTCCATCTTTCTCTGTAATTTCTGCTGTTTTGAGACTGTCTTTGATAATTTTTGCTGTTTCTTCTTCAACTATACCAAGTTCTTTCATTCGTTTTTTGTTCAAAACAAACTCCACCTGAAGCCTGAGAAGATTGATGGATACTTCATTCAGAATTTCATACACTCGAATTTCTTTAATCTGTGCAATTATTTTTTCCAAATGTTTTTCTTCTTTGTTATAGGGTTTGTTTAAATGAATAATCATCAATGGCGTACTTGGTTCTTTTCTTGCATCAAAGATTTCAATCAGACGAGGAAGACCTAATGTAACATTTACTTCAGCAACTCCTGCAAAGTGGAAGGTCCGTAAAGTCATTTGTGTTCCTGGCTCTCCGAAGGATTCTGCAGTAATGATACCAATAGCTTCACCAGGCTGTATACGAGCATTTCTGTATTTCTCTTCTAGGCGAGTAAAGACTGTTTCAAGCTGTGTTTTTGTCAGCTTTTTCTCTTTCAGTGCTAGTTTTACCTCTTCCATCATTGGAGCAGGTATCTTTCCTTCATATTTTTTGATGATTTCTTCTGACATTTTATTTCTTACTTACTTCCTCAATTATTTTTTTGATATCAATGGTTCCATTCTCACTCTTTGATACATCAATGTGATCGTCTCCATAGGCAAACTGTACAATAGTTTTGTTTGCGTCTCTCACTGTTCCGTCGTATTCTACTTTCAGATCTTGCAATGCATTTGCCAGTCTTCTGTAAAGGTATCCAGATTTAGGTGTTCTCAGTGCTGTATCCATCAGAGAGTCTCGACCAGTCATTGCGTGGAAGAAGAACTCTACTGGATTGAGCCCATTTTTGTAACTGTGACGAACAAAACCTTTTGCCTCTGGGCTTTTATCATGCTCTTTGAATAAGGATAAGGTTCTATTTTTGTATCCTCTCTCAATTCTTTTTCCTCTTAGTGCTTGCTGTCCAACAATCATGGAGGTTTGCGCTAAGTTGATAATGTTTCCTTTTCCTGCACGGGACATAATAATAGCATTGTTCTCTTCTGAGACTGATTTACTTACCATTTTTCCTATGGAAATACGTGTTTCATTCAGTTTTTGCATGACCATGAGTTCTAAAGTCTCATCCATTGTTTTTCCGGAGAATGTTTTGAGTCTATTTTGTTTGTATTGTGCAATGATGTCTGTTACCGAAGTCATTGCATCCTGAATAACAGCTCTTGCTTTTTCTCTTACTTCTTCTGGAATGTCTGCATCAGAGGTTGTAATAGTAAACCCTCTTATTTGTAAGTATGCTATTCCCAACTTGAAAATTTTTCCAAAAAGGTCAACACATTCTGCTTCAGAATAGTTTCTGTGAATATCTCTGAGTAATGTTCCGTTTCCTTCTCCAATTGTCTTTGGATCAATCTGGCCTGTCTTTAACTGCCCATTTTCGATGATAACTTTATCATGAACAAAATTGAAATCTTTTGGAAGGATTGCAGAAAAAATTTGTTTTCCTGAGATTTTCTTTTTTAAGGAATTTAAGGTTTCAGAATCTTCTACCCCAACACTAATGAGGAGACGAACTGCATCTTCTTTGGTTAATTCAGTTTCATCTTTGGTTAAAATATAATTTCCTGTGACTGCATCATCAATGCAACCAATGACATTGAGACCGTGCTTTGGACTCATGATTTGGGTTTCTACTTCCATGAGTATTTCTGCTTCTGCACGAGCTTCTTCAGTCTGGGGAATGTGGAGATTCATCTCATCCCCATCGAAATCTGCATTGTAAGGGTTACATACTGAAGGGTTGAGACGGAAAGATTTTCCTGGAAGGACGCGAACTTTGTGGCACATGATAGACATTCTGTGCAGGGAAGGCTGTCTGTTAAATATAGAAATATCTCCATCCAGTAAATGCCTTTCTACTATTTGGCCAGGAGCAAGCTCTTCAAGGATAACTTCTTGTGTTTCTAAGGTGATTTTTTTCTTTTTTGTTCCATCAAGAACATAGTTTGCTCCAGGGTATATCTTTGGTCCATTTTTAATGAATTTTTTTAACCAGTCTATGTTCCATTCTGTGACTCTTTCTGGAACGGTTAATTCCATTGCAATAAGGACTGGCACTCCTACTTCATTCAATTCGATCTTTGGATCCGGAGAAATAACTGTACGTGCAGCATAATTTACTCTCTTCCCTGCAAGATTATGACGGAAACGACCTTCTTTACTTTTGATTCTTTCTGTAATAGTCTTTAATGGCTGTCCAGATCTGTGACGAGCTGGAGGCACCTGTGCTATGTCATTGTTGAAAAAAGTGGTAATGTGATACTGCAAAAGATCCCAAAGATCCTCTACAATAATTTCTGGCGCTCCTGCATTAATATTCTCGAATAATCTTTGATTGATTCTGACTATATCACTTAGTTTGTGTGTGAGATCATCCTCCGCTCTTTCTCCAGATTCTAAGGTAATGGAAGGCCTCATAGTTACTGGAGGGATAGGGAAGACTCCCATGACCATCCATTCTGGTCTTGCGAATCTTGGGTCTACACCAATGAGCATGACATCAGCATCAGAAATTTTTTCAAAGCGTTCCAATATTTCTATAGGAGTAACACGTTTGGTTTCTTCCATGAAGGTACTTGGTTTTTCAAATTTTACAGGAGTAAGTTTTGCTTTACAATGAGGGCATTTTTTTACAGTCTTTGCAGTTGCTCGCACTAATTTACAGACTTTTGGAATGAGTTCTTCCTTTCCTGAAGTTTTTAGCTTGTCAATTTTTGCGGCATATTTCTGTGTGCTTTCCTCATCGAGAAGGAGGCGACTACATTCCTTACAAGTTGTTTGTAAAAAGGTGTAAATAGCTTTGATGTAACTGATATGCAATACCGGACGGCCAAGTTCAATATATCCAAAGTGACCAGGGCATTCCTTTAATTTTCCATTACAGGTTCGGCATCGCAAACCAGGATCGATAACTCCAAGTCGAGTATCCATTAGACCACCCTCTACAGGGTATCCCTCTTTATCATAGAGTTCTGGCGTGACTACTTTGACATGTGCCATTTTCTTAATCTGCTGCGGTGACAACAGACTAAAGCTAATCTTATCTATTTTTTTGTATATGTTTTCCATTTTAGTATTTGTTTTTGAGATTCATCTTTGGATAGATGTTTAGTGATTTTAATTCGTCTAACAAGAGCTTGAATGCATAACTCATTTCCACTGCGTTTACTTCTGCATTTGCTCCACATTTTGGACATGAAGATCTCTTCTTCAACCAATCGTAGATTGCGACCATACCACAACTTTCACAGATATGTATTACTGTTTTATCAGAGTCGAATCTTTCCTTTAAGAGCAAAGATGCTCCATGTGCTACAAGGCAATCTTTCTCCATCTCTCCTAATCTCAGACCTCCTCCTGCACTTCTTCCTTCGATAGGCTGTCTTGTTAAGAGTTGGATTTTTCCTGATGCACGAGCATGCATTTTGTTTGCAACCATATGTTTGAGTTTGAGATAGTACATGTTTCCTACGAAGATTGTTGCATTGTATGCTTCCCCTGTAATTCCATTGTACATTCTTTCTGTTCCATTTTCTCTGAAACCTAAAGCGAGTAATTCTGATCGTAA
Source organism: Candidatus Woesearchaeota archaeon (assembly GCA_016235495.1). Classification (GTDB taxonomy): domain Archaea; phylum Nanobdellota; class Nanobdellia; order SCGC-AAA011-G17; family GW2011-AR17; genus JAGVZZ01. The sequence goes on along the minus strand of JACRKH010000025.1, from coordinate 7,042 downwards.
ATCTTTTTCTGACTCTGCGGAAAATGTTGTTCCATCAATCTGTCTTCCAGAAAGTGCTCCTACTTTTCCACCAATTACTTCAATTAAGTGAGAGATAGTCATACGAGAAGGTATGGAGTGCGGAGAGAAAATAATATCTGGTGTAATCCCTGATGCTGTGAAGGGCATGTCTGCCTGAGGAACAATTCTTCCAATGACTCCTTTCTGTCCGTATCTAGAAGCGAATTTATCTCCAGGCTCTGGGATTCTTTCATTTCTTAAGCGAATTTGAATGAGCTTGTTTCCTTCATCATTCTCTGTAAGAACAACCATGTCCACTACACCATGCTCTCCATGCTTTACAGCGATGGAACTTTCTCTTCTAGTGTTTGCAGCGATACTAAACTCTTCCATTTCTCCGAGGAATCTTGGAGGAGATGTTTTTCCTATGAGTACATCATCTTCTCTTACTTTTGCTTCAGGGAAAATAATCCCATCATCTTCGAGGAATTTGTAATCTTCTTCAGATCTGTATGCTTTGACTTCTTTATCTGGGACCCCTATTTCATCTATAAGCCCTCCTTGATAACGAAGTTCATCTGCATTGTAAGGTCTGAAGTAGAATGATCTTGCGAGTCCTCTTTCAATTGACCCTTGGTTTACCACCAATGCATCTTCCATATTATATCCATCAAAGCTGAGAAGAGCAATGGTAATGTTTTGCCCACAAGGGTGTTTTTCATATTTGGAGATATCGTGCATAAAAGATTTTACTATCGGAATTTGTGGGTATTGTAACAAACTAATATCTGTATCCATTCTTAATAGGTAATTACTCGCATACAACCCTAAGGCTTGTTTCTGAGTCTTGGATCCTCTGTTTAGACGAGAACTTTGTCCAAAGTTTGCATAAGGAACTAAAGAAGTGATTAAACCAAGGATAGCAATGGGGTCTATTTCTACATGTGTATGCTCTTTTGTCAACTCTTTTTCTGTTAGTGCAACATAGGCATTTTCTTCTTCATTTGCATCAAGGTATTCTACAATTCCTTGTTCGATAAGATCATGCCAGTGTATATCAGAAGATTCTAACTTCTTGATGTGCTCTTCTGTAAGCAAAGGTTTTCCATTTTCTACAACAATCAATGGTCTTCTTACTCTTCCTGTTGCTGTGTGGATGGATACTTCATCAAATTCAGGATCGTAACTAATGTTCAACATTGTACTGAGTTTTTGTTTTCTTCTTTCATCTATGACAGAGTGTACAAACTCTTTTGGGCTCTCTACAGTTCCTATGAATTTTTCATCTAAGTATATGTCAGTCATTTTATGAGCTTTACTCCTAAGTTTTCAAGGTTTCTTTTTAATTTCTCTTCGGATATTTCTTCTTGGGTTACTTGGCACAAAAGGGCTTGGTTCTTTCTTAGTCCGATAGGGGTTCCTTCTGGCGTCTCTATTGGGCATAATCTCCCCCAATGTGTGGAGTGAATTTCTCTTGCTTCGAAATTTTCTTGCGTTGCAGAGAGAAGTGATACTATTCTTCCTAAGTGAGACATGGTATCCAAATAATTTACTCTTGCAATATTCTGGCTAATTCCTCGTCTTCCACCAACCCATGCTCCTGTTGCAATTGCACTTTTGAGTCTGGAAGTAAGAAGCTTATCTCTAATGATAATTTTTACAGATTGGAATTTTCCTCTTTTCACTAGTCTTTGGAAATTGTACAGGATATCATTTACTAAAACTCTCATATTTACTCTGAATAAATCTGCTATCATATCCCCTGGAAGTTTTAATTTTTTATTTTGATAGTGATCTTTATCGGTGTTTCCTTTTTGATCAATAGCAACTTGAAGGAATTTTTTTGTGAGTTTACACAAGTGATGCGCTTTATGCAAACGATCTTTGGAAGAAATACCTATATGCGGAAGAAGATAGTGATCCAATTGTTCTGTGGTTTTTTCAAACTTTACTTCTTTAGGCTGTGTCAAACCAATTTTCTTTGCAATAAATTCTATTGCATCATCAACATTCTTCACTTCTGCAGAATTGTATAAATTTATGTAAACATCATCATACTCTTTCTCGTCGCAGATAGCTTCCATAATGTCCTTATCTGTGGTCATCCCTAGAGATTTGATGACTGTTACGAGAGGGATTCTTTTGAATTTAGTGAAGGATAAGTAGAAGATTCCATCTTTCATTTGTTCTATTACATGGGGAATGCTGTACGGCCCTCTTTGAGAAAATATCTTTGCAGTATATTTGCTGGAACCAATTTTGTTGCGTTGAAAGAATACTTTGTTAGGTAAGAGGTCTTCAACAGTAATTATAACTCTTTCATTTCCATTGATAATGAAGTAACCACCAGGGTCAGTAGGATCTTCTCCATGTTCTATAAGTTCATCTTCAGAAAGCTTATGCAAGTGACAATATTTTGAACGCAACATTATAGGAATTTTTCCTATCTGTGCAGTGAAAGATTCTCTTTGAATTCCATCAATAAATGCAGAAACTTCTAAGAAAATTGGAGCAGCATATGTTAGTTTTCTAATCCTTGCTTCAATGGGATAAATATTTCTTTTTGAACCATCAGCCTCAGTAATTTGTGGTTTTTCTATCCATATTTTATTAAATTTTATAGTAAATTCTTGAACATCTGGAGGAAGAATAGTTGGGATTATATCTCCTATTTCATCAACTGTTTTTTGCAATTCAACATCGACAAATTTGTTAAAAGAGGCTATACTTGAATCTATGAAGGAATGTTCTTCAAAGTATTTTTGTATGAGAAGATGATTGTTCTTAGCCATTCATAACCATCCTATAATATTTTGCTTTTCCTATAGTAGGACTTTTTCTTTCAATTTCTATGACATCACCTACTTCAGGGTCTAAAGTTTTTATTGCTGGATCAGATTTAAGAATTCTTGGAAGCTGTTCTATAGAAATATTATACTCCCCTATTAATTTCGTTACCTGCTCTACTGTAAGCTTGCTATGTTTAGGTACAAGGGTATGTTTCGTTACATCGAAGCTTGCATCCATTTTTGTCTCTGGCACTTGTCTCCTTTATACCCCTTTTTATTATGATGGACCGGACGGGATTTGAACCCGCGACCACCTGATTTCCTTGCTTGATAAAAGTTTCACCAAGGGTTGATCATGCATAATGAGTCCTTTCAGGCTCCCCATACATTATTGTTCTCCCCTGACAGGTGCTCTACCAAGCTGAGCTACCGGTCCCTACGCCCTGACCGGGATTCGAACCCGGGTCGTGGCCTCGACAGGGCCACATGATAGGCCGGACTACACTATCAGGGCAGTGTATTTAGCTTCTACCCTCGATATTTTCTGCTAGGTTTGATAGTTTTGCAATTATCATTATAGCATTTTTATGTTTGAGAGGATAGAAGGATATGTTCATGGGGTTGACAGAAAAATCTAGACTTTATAAATCTTTTGTTTTTTGGGCTTATTTTCCCTCTTTTTAGTCTTAGTCTAAAATTGCAATTTCTCCATTATGCAGGACATGAACATCTTTTTCTCGCACATAACCCATTTCTTCTGCGAGGTCTGCAAGTGGGAGAAGCTTCGTAATGTCTCCCTGCGCTGGAATGATATGTTTTGGTTTTAGAATTTTAATGAGATCATGATGATCTTCTCTTGCAAGATGACCTGAGGTGTGAATATCTTTGAAAAAGCGAATTCCTTTTTGTTTTAATTTTATTTCCAATGCTGCCCGATTTGCTATATTGATTGGGGCTGGAATAGTCTTACATGCGAAGATAACCTGATCTCCAGGGCTGAATTCATAGGGGAGATCCTTTGTTACCATTCTTGTAAGGATGGAACGCGGTTCACCTTGGTGACCAGTACAGATGACAAGATATTTTCCAGGATTCTTTTGGATTTCTCGCAGTTTTTTTCGCACTTGCTCCCCATAGCGCATCATCTCTACATCTTTTGTAAAGTTGACCATTTTAATATTCTCTGCAGCGCCGATGTATTTGTTCATTGATCTTCCCAAGAAAACAATTTTTCTATCCATTTTTTTACCGAACTCTATAATAGATTTTAGACGTGCAATATGCGAAGCAAATGTTGTGACAATTACTAAGTTTGTTTTGTTTTCAATGCCTAACATCACATCTTTAAGCATTTCTTTTGCAACAAGTTCTGAAGGTGTTTTTATTTCTTCATAGGAATAGAGTGCATCCACGATGAGCAACTTTACTCCTTCTTCTCCTATTTCTTTCATTAATTTATAGTCTGGTTTTGAACCTAATGTTGGATTATTGTCTAGTTTGAAATCATTTCCATAGATGATAACTCCTTCAGGCGTGTGAAAGATTGCAAGCATGGTGTCAGGGGTGGAGTGAGGTATAGCAGAAAATTCAAAGTTTATATCCTTAGAAAGCTTTACTTTTTCTTTCGCATGTATTACTTTGAATTTATTTGGGATTTTTAATCCTTCATCACGAAGATTGCTTTTGAGAATCTCTATAGTGTATGGTGAACCATAGATTGGGCAGTCATAAAACTCTGCAAGGTATGGCACTGCACCAATATGATCTAAGTGACAGTGAGGGAGAATGATTGCTTTCACTAATGGCCTCCACTCTTTAATTATTTCATCATTTGGAATAACATGAAGATGAATGAGTTCTTCTCTTGTTAAACTTGTTTTCACTACTTCTTCATCTTGGAGTTTTATAACATCTGGGAGAAAGAAGCCCATATCACAGATAATTACATCGTTTCCTATTTTAAATGCGCACATGTTCATTCCTACTTCAGAATAGCCACCTATTGCGCAAAACTCAATTGCCATGATTTATTTCAAATAGAATTAATTTATATATGTATCTGTTTAAGAGTGCTTTAGAAATCTAGTTTTGTTCCTATGACGAGGTTTTCTGCTCTTTTTCTTGGAAGTTCGATGACATATTTTGCGGCAAGCTTTGGTATGAGTAAAGGGGTGAATGGCCAAACAGAGATTCTTTTATCTACGACTTCTTTTTTTTCGTTTAACCAGAGTACATCAATGGGATAAAAAACAAAAAACATGTGAATGCTGGTTTCCATTATACTTTCATTATTGGCGACGAGAATGCAAGCTTGTTCTTTCTTGAGAGGGAGTGTAAACATAAGGCCCATTGCTCGAGTGAATGCAGTATCGCAGTATTTTGCAAGATTTGCAATGATTCTGCCTTTGTGCATGATAATGCGGTATTTTGTCATTGTTATCCTATATTTACACAAGGTTTAAAAGTATTTTTGTGTTCTGGTTTCCTATGGATGTTCGTGTACTTAAACAAAAACTTCAAAGATTGCAGGATACTCTTATTAAAAAATCTTATTATGCCGATAAAGACACACGAGGATTGGCCGGGAAAAATTATGATGCTCTTATTTCCAATACTCTTAGCGGCATTGAGGATTCGTTATGGAAAGTGGTTGGATCACTTGAAAAAAAAGAGCAGAGGTTGGAATTGTTTGTTCTTCTTGATGGTTTGAAGAAGTCTACAGACATCCGAATGATGCTAATGATTCTTTCCCGTATGGATGCCCTTCTCGGTGAAGTAAAAGATCCTGCAGGATTTACATTTTCTTTGGGAAAACTTCCTGCTGATATCAAAGCAGAGATGTTTGCTGATCTTCAAGAACTCCAACGCTGTTATGATGCAAAATGTTATCGCAGCTGTGTTATTCTCTGTGGAAGATTACTTGAAATTGGTTTGCATAGGAAATATTATGACACTACAAAAATAGACATTTTAGAGAAGAGCCCAGGGATTGGGTTGGGAAATCTAGTTGCAAAGCTGGTTGAAAAAGGGATTACTGTTGACCCAGGATTAACTCAGCAGATTCATCTGATCAATAATGTTCGTATCTTTTCTGTGCATAAGAAAAAGGAAGCTTTCAGTCCTTCACAGGCTCAAACTCATGCAATTATTTTGTTTACCCTTGATACTCTGGAAAAGCTTTTCCATGCGTAAGCTTTAAGTATAAGGGTTTGATTTCTTTTTTTATGGATTACGAGGGCAATTTTTATTCCTTGAGAGATTTTCTTAGAAATACCGATTTTGGGAAATTATTACGAAGTGATGCACGAACAAGTCTTTCTTCGAGTACTGCTCTTGATGGTCATATTCATTTATATAAATTAAACACTCTTGTAGGAAGCAGTGATATTTCTCTCACTCGTGAAGAGGTCGAGAGAAGGGGATTTTTTGATACACTCTTTGGGTTTTTTCGTGGATATCATTTTATGGAAAGAGTTATTGAACCAGGGACTATCTTTCGTGTACCTCAGCATTGTTATAGCGGTTTGCAAGTATTATTTTCCTGCTGCCCTCAGGAAAGGAAGCTTGAAAATATTAGTGACTCTGCAGGATGGAATGGGGATGATGATTTAGATGGCTTTGCTTTACGTGAAATGAGACGAGCTTTTGATAATCTTTCTCGATTGGGTGTTCTGAGCAGAGTAGATTATGGTGAAGGACTGCAGGATTATGCCCGCTATTCTCTTGTTGAAAATACTGATAATTTTAAGGTTCAGCTTAAAAAAAGATAATTTTACTGATCATGCCTCTAAGGAGCAGTCACCTGGCAGAGCCTGAATGATATCATCCAAAGGAAGTTTCAGGTTTAGTTTTTCCATGTATTGTTTTTGAATTATTTTTGCTGTGTCTGTTTTCTTTCCAGATTGCTTTAAGAGAAATTCCATTTTTAGTGGAGTGCATTCGAGATATTTTTCTTTATTTAAACCAATGTAGAGCCTCACTATTGGAGTGAAATATTCACGCTTTCCATGAATCATAAATGAGCCTTTGGGAAGGCCAAATTCTTTTTGCACTTGATTTGGTGCAATTGCGTACACCTCTGCTGTTGTCAAGCCTTGATTCCATGCTCGAGAAAATGATGCTGTTGCCTGTGCCGTTTCTTCTTTTGTTTTTTGTGTGATTATTTTGCCTTGTGCTTTAATAACAAAAAAAGGTGAGCCAGCGAGGTCTGTGTGAAAGACAAGGTCTCCAGGTTCCGCATGTTTTTTAATAAT
>JACRKH010000024.1 GCA_016235495.1 Candidatus Woesearchaeota archaeon | reverse complement strand
TGCAGATACCTCAGCAACACGAACATTTACTGTAGATGATGCCTCACAAATAAGTTCTGCAACATTAACATATTACATTACCTGTAATAGTGATGAAAAGGGAGTATTGACTATTTCTATGAATGACCAGGAAGCATTTGCGGATAGAGTTTTCTGCCAATATCTTGACCAAAGAGAATTAAATCTTGATGTTGCAAGCCTCAAAGATTCAAATAATTTGAAGTTTGAGATAACAAAAGGGGACTACAACATAGAAGAAGCAATGATAACCCTCAAGACAAAACAAAAAGACTATCCTAAGTTTACCTTTGATATAAGCTCTAATGATTTCAAAGCAATACAAGCAGGAACAAAAGACCTTTATCTGCAAATGACCTTCTCACCAGATAGCGGGGAAAAACGAGCTGCTGTTCTTATACAGGGGAATTCTTTCAACTTTGATACAGAAGCAGATACCTATGAAAGAAAAATATCTTCTTATATCGATGATGGTGCAAATACTATTACTTTAGAGCCAAGTACGAGCTTCATTATAGACAACTTAAAAGTATATGTAAAATAAATTTTTAGATTTTTATCCGAAATAATTTGCTTCGCTTCCCTTCTGTCCAGTCTCTGGGTTTATATCTTTCGTTCGAGAGAGAATTTCTTTTTCTATTTCATCAATCTCTTCAGAAAGTTTTGCCAAATCCATTTTCATATGAAACTTTTCGTTAAGAACATAAAGAGTTTCCTTTGCACCCTTAATCCCAAGGTAAGCAGGGTGTGCAAAAGTTTGAGCCAGTAGTGCAGCAGCAGTCATCTTTTTACGCTGTGCAACGCCAAGCAAAACTCCAGTAACACCAATGATTGGTCCGACAACACCATAAATTTTATCGCTGGCATGAGGGAAAGACTTCACATAAGCTTTATTTGTTCCAGTAACATACACTTTAGGTTTCTTAGGTATCTTTTGCAAACCAATGCCTCCTAAAGTAATAACTTCCTTTCCTTTAAAGGATTGAAGAATATCAATAATTGTTTCACAGAACTCATAACAAGAAGGCTCATCAATAGGTTGAATATCTCCTGCAAGAAAGAGAAAATCTTGTTTCCCAATATTTGCAGAATAAATGCTCACAACAGGAATATCAATAAGATTTTTCTCATTAATAAAAACAGAATGGGGAAAATAGTGGGAATAAATTTGTATAACTTTTTTTGCCTTGACATTCTCTACAAGAAAATCCATAGCAATCTTTCCTACATTGCCAATACCAGGAAGCCCCTCTATCAAAATAGGCTCCTTTAAGACTGGTTTAGAAAGATATTCAACCTGAAACTTATTCATAAGAGAAAAAAAGCAAAGTCACTTTATAAATCTTTGGAATGCTCTTCCTTATAGACTCTTCTGTACTTCCCCCATTTATCTTCGATGCTAAACTTTGCAGGCTTCGTGCTCAGAGTGACAGCACCGCACATTTTGCACAGAGTTTCCATAGTATAACTCTTACAATGCGAACAATAAAGAATTGACGGACTCATTTTTTCTTAAGAACTTCTGCAGTGCCTTTTGCTTTGTGCACACTTTCAACAATAACTTTGCACACTTCTTCAAGTTCTTCCTCACCAGTTTTATAGTCAGTAGAAAAGACTTCAACTCTATATTTTGGAGCAGAGATATAAGTAATATGCGCATTAATTTCATGTTTCTTTGCATAAAGCTCTCCCTCATGAAGAGCTTTTTTAATTTCTTCAACACCAGTTTCTGTAAAACTTTGTAAAGAAAGTGTCGTATGAACTTCAACCTCTATAGGCTTAATCTTCTCTTGTACAATTCTAACAAGAACTTCTGCATCCTCTTTGGGAAACTTTAGTTCCTTGATGGCATCCATACCCTCAGCTGAGATATCACTAAAAGCTATTCCAAGAAGACCAAAATGCTCAATCAATGCATATCCCATCCTTTGGTATGCTGTTTTAAGATCAATTTTTAATTCTTTGCCGATATATTCTAACAATTTTTCAGACTTTATTTCCTGCTTATATTCCTCATTTTTTTTATTTCGAAGAGAAAAAGGAACTCTTCTTAGAGATAAATCAACTTGTCTCTTTTCTTTATCAACACGAAGAACCTGGCAGACTAATTTTTTTCCTTCTTTAACATAATCACGAATATTTCGAATCCTTCCAGGAGCAATTTCAGAAATATGAATCATTCCTTCAAGATTTTGGAACTCATCAAGCTCAACAAAAATAGAATGAAAGAGAATCTTCTTGACAGTACAAATAACAACAGCATTTTCTTCAGGAAGACCTTTTTTCTTGTAAAACATAGTCTGGAAAAGAAAGTACTTGTTTATAAAAGTTTATATCAGAGAAAGAAAAATTTTATTCTACAACTTCAAGTGTTCGTGCAACAAACTTGGTCTTTCCACCGCTTGGTTTTGCAAGAAGTTCACCGCAGACAAGGCAGTGAATCTCAGACGCAGCTTTTCCAAATACAACCTGCTCATTCTTACAGTTGCACCTTACTTTGATGAATTTACCTTTTGGTTCTTGAATCATTTTTAGACGAGCTCCAGTTTCTTTGTTCGAATTCCATAATTTTGCACAAGGGTCTTGTTACAGACAGAGCACTTGTATCGAAGATCAACCTTCTTAGAGATCTTTGCACCAGTTCTTTTGAACTTAGAGATAGCAGGTTTGGAATATTTGTTATAGTTTCCATATCCTCTTCTCAGCCCCCTTCCCCGCATCCTCATGTTCGAACCACGAGACATAGGGTGAGCAGTGCTTCTTGTCCTCTTCTTTGCTTCAGTCACAGCCATTTCAGTATGCTTCTTGCACTTTGGACAATACTTCTTAATCTTTTTAGGAACTTTCATTTTTTGCTTGCTCCGTATTGATGAGCATGGTTGCCACAATGTGAGGGATATCTGCACTTTCACCAGCCTTAAATGGCCCATAAACCTGCAAATCCGGCCCCACAAATTCAGGAATATCTTTTAACACCTGTATCGACAGGCTATCTGTTTTCTCCTCTATTTTTAAATCTTTCTGTTCCATCGCCTTAATCTCTGGCATTTTGCTCTGAAGTAGCTGCATGAGAATTCCATCTCTATAGCTATCCAAAGTATCTTTCAAAGAACTATACAATGCAAACTCCTCTGGAAGCATGGTAGAAGTATCCTGTGCATTCTTGCTTCGTGAGCAGAAAAGAGCAAACTGTACAATCTTATTTTCCCTTTTTTCATAGAGTTCCTTTAGGATTTTAACAATATTTTTGAGTTGTACTTGAGTTTTCTCCAACTCAGTAGATGCAAAGATGCTGTTTTTTTTCGACTGGGATTCTAGAATAGCAGTTTTCTCTTGCAGGTACTTTACAACATCTTGATAAAAGGTCTCATCTATCTTTTGCAGTTCTACTCTATATTTTTCTCTGCGAAGAATTTCATAAAGATTTTCATATGTGATAATAACCTCTCCCATCCCAAAGAAGAGAAAGATTCCGTTTAAATGAATTTCTATCTTTGAGATACTTTTTTAAACTTTTATAGATACATAGGAGTATGCAATACAAAATCTATATCTTCAGACATGGGGAAACCTATTATAATCGCTCAGGAAGATTCACAGGAGATATTGATTCGCATCTTACACCTAAAGGAAGATTGCAGGCAAAAACTATTGCAAAAAAATTAAAGAAAGTACATTTTGAAATAGCCTTCCAAACTAAACTTGCTCGATCCAAAGAGACCTTGAAATATGTTCTAAAAGATCATCCGGAGTGTAAGAAAATAATAAAGGATAATAGAATGATAGAACGTGATTATGGTTTATTAAAAGGAAAATATCATAGCACAGTTATTAGAGAATATGGTAAAGAAAAATATAATCTCTGGCACAGATCCTATGACACACGCCCGCCAAATGGAGAGAGTCTGAAGGATGTAGAAAAGAGAGTAAACAGTTTTATAAAAGACCTTCTCAAACTCATGAAGAAAGAAAAAGTAAATGTTGCCATTTCTGCACATGGAAATTCTATGAGGCCATTCAGAAGATACTTTGAAAAATTTGGGGTGAAGAAAATGATGGAGATAGAAAACCCTTGGGATGATTATTTCGAGTACACAGTACATCTATGAAAATCAAACAAATTCCTGAAGATTTTATCGTTGAAGAAGTTCTTCCCTTAAAGATAGAGCATGGAAATTATCATTATTACCTTTTAGAAAAAAAGAATTGGAATACTTTAGATATCATTGCAGAACTTAAAAAGCGTCTTAATACTGACATAGGCTATGCAGGGATAAAAGATAGAAATGCAATAACGAAGCAATACATTTCTGTAGCCAGGAAAAAAATAAACTTTATCATCAAAGATGTGAGTTTCAAACATTTAGGGACAGGGAAAGAAAGAATATTCCTTGGTGCGCATGAAGGGAATAAATTCACTATTACCCTCAGAGACCTAGACAAAAAAATGTCCCCTCCAAAAGAAATAATCAATTTCTTCGGGGAACAGCGTTTTAGTTCAAAGAATGTTATGCTGGGAAAACTTCTGATTACAAAAAAATTCAAAGAAGCCTGTGCAGAATTAAATCT
>JACRKH010000023.1 GCA_016235495.1 Candidatus Woesearchaeota archaeon | reverse complement strand
TAGAAAATTTGTGTATCAAAAACTACATGCAAGACCAAATATTCCAAAAAGAAAAACTACAGGAGCAGATTATCTCACAAAAATGTATCAAGAAAAAACATACCATCAGAGGAGCAAAGTAGAAACAGTTTTCTCAGTTATTAAAAAGAGAATGACCTCTGCACTAAAAGCAACAAAATTAAAAAATCAAAAATTAGAATTGGCATACAAATGTCTGGCTTATAACATCAGAAGACAGGTTATAAGCCTCGAAATGCCCATTAATGGAGGATGTCAGTAAAGCCCTATCCTGCACCAGCTTCAGTCTTTGTTCAAATTTCAGGTGCTAACTTTACAGCTTGTAACAAGATAATTCTTATAAATACCTGTAACTCTCTCTTCTTCTATGCGTATATTCCTTGCAATAGAGCTTCCCAAAGAAATAAAAGATTATCTTTTTGATCTAGAAAAGAAATTCAAAGAAGCAAAAATAACTTGGGTGTCAAAGAAAAATCTTCATGTAACATTAAAATTCTTCGGAGAACTAAAAGAAGAAAAAGTAAAAGAAATTCTAACTCGGCTCCCCAAAAGAAAACCTTTCACAATGCATCTAAAGAAAATTGGTTTCTTTCCCAATGAAAAAGATCCAAGAGTAATATGGGTAAGTCTTGAACCAGAACAGGAAATTATCGCACTGCAACAAGCAATAGATGCGGAATTTCTCACAGACATAAAAGAAGAACAAAAATTCCAAGCACACATAACTTTGGGAAGAATTAAATCTATTAGGAGAAAAAAAGACTTTCTAGACTCAGTGCAAACAATAAAAATAGAACATAGAGTATTCATTATTGATTCTTATCAACTCATAAGTTCAAAACTTTCAAAGCTTGGCCCCGTCTACAATACCATCAAAAATGTTGCTTTGTCCTAAATGTAAAAAAGAATCCTTGCGTTCTGATGTATTCACTGGAATATACTTTTGTAAATCTTGTGCATACCAAGGAACACTTGTGATTATGACCAATGAAAAACAAAAATATTTAAATAGGTATAGCTCTTACAATCCAAGAAATGGCAGACGAATCAGGAAAAGAGGGAAATAAAAGAGAGTCGCAATCAACCGCTAGCTTCAGGCCATACAAGGCTGAAAAAATTTCTTCAAAAGAGGAAAGCACAGTAACAACACACATAAGAAGATTAGATTTATTTCTTATGTTCTTCCTTGCATTTGTAGTTGGAGGGGGTTTAGTTGTTGGAGTTCTATTCATGACAGGCGCGATAACAGGAGATGCTTCAGTAAGTGTTCCTGGGGGAGAAGAGGTGGCTTCGCAGGAAACGCAAGCTCCTGTTATCGACAGCCCAACAGCAAATGTAGTGGCAGAGCAACCTGTAGCAAATACGACAACAACAACAACTGCACCAGCAACTCAGAAACCAAAAGACCCTTGTGGCAAGGATGTGACTATTAACCTTGGTTCAACATACGAATACAACGGTCGTCCAATAAAGGCTACCTTAATTGGAGAATTTGCTGCTCAGCTGAGTGTTGGAGGAAGTAATCCTACCTTAATCTCTGTTGGTGAAATAAGATCAGTGAATGGATTAAACATACAAGTCCAAGACACAGATGAAGCAAATGGCATAGCAGTAATAAATATGCCTTGTTAATTTTTTTCTTTATATTCTTTATTTAATATTTTTTTAATTTCTTCAGCCTTCTTCTTTCCTATTTTATCAACCCGAGTCAGCTCCTCTTCAGAAGCAGTCATAATTTTCTCTATAGTCTTAAACTCAGAAAGCATATTCCTAGCCAGTTGCGCACCAACGCCAGGCAGCCCAGAAACAATATACTCTTGCAGCTCTGTATCGCTCAGTGGCTTTCGCTCTCCACGGATGCCAAACTCTTTATCACCATCCTCCTGCTCTCTGCGTGCAATGGTAATCAATAACTCTGCGGTATCTCGGAAATCTTTGCTATAAAGGATAGGCATTTTCATATCAATAGCAATCCATGCCAGCATACCCCTGATAGCATTGGGATGCACTTTTCGCACAGAATAAATATCATCCATACCTTCTATAATCAACAAAGGTCTTTCAAAAGTTTCACGCATTGCTTTCACTTGTTGCAAAAGTCTCTTATCCAAAAGAGAGTCGACAAAATCCTTAACTTCCTTTCTTTCCACCCCTGCAGATTCAGAAAGAATAAAATCACCTACGTCGAGGTTTTGCATATGCACATCAATATTCGCATCAACAAGATACTTAATGACCCCAGAGCCTTTTTCGCGAGAGTCAGCATAAATCTTGATCTTCTTATCAAACTGAGATAATGGAGCATCTTTCACTCTCCCCAAACTGAGTTTTGTTTTCAAATCTTTTAAGATGCGATGCATTCTTGTTTCTTTATGCTGTGCAGTCCATCGATAAGCCTCATCCCTTGTTCCTTTGGTAACAAGCACAATAACCCTTCCTTTTTCCATTCTTCCTGTTCTTCCTCTTCGCTGTACAGTTCGTACTGCAGATGGCACAGGTTCATAAAAGACAATGAGATCCACAGCAGGGATATCGATGCCTTCCTCCCCAACAGAAGTAGCGACAAGTGAATTAAATTTCCCTTCTTTAAAATCTTCAAGAAGCTGAATTTGCTTTTTCTGTGTTAATCCAGTGCCATTCTTTTTTGCCTGCCCTACAAAAAGTTCACACTTCACTCCTTCAATTTTATTGAGTGCATCACGAAGTTTCTGTGCAGAGTCTCTAAAGTTATTGAAAATCAAAATTTTATCACAGCTTTTTATTTCTTCTTCTACTAATTTCAGAATTTTATTGAACTTAGGATGTTCAAGGCCCTGCTCCACAAGTTTTTCTACCTTGAAATAAGCAGACTTAAACTGGGGATCAGCAACAAGATTTTTAGTTGCTTTTGTTTTTCCAGTTTCAGCTTCTCGATAAAGTTTTCGCATGTAATCATAGGAAGCGCTGAGCCCTTGTGTCTCAAAAAGCTCTAAGCTGTACTGCACTTTCATTGCCTCGGCGCTGAGAGAAACAGCCTGCCAAAGCTCTTGTTCTCGCTCTCCTTGTGCTAATCTCTTCTGCAGTTCTCTCTGCATTCCTAAAAGCTGTGTCTTGCTCATGGGGGCAGAAGAAGCTGTTGCACCAAGCTGCTTAAGCATCTGCATTTTTTGCTTATAACACTCTTTGAAATACCCCTGTACCTCTTGGAATTCTTTTGGTAATGGTATCAAATCATATTCCACAACAGTTTCCTGCACATAAGGCTTTAAGTCTGGATCCTCATCGGTGCGCACTTCAATATCTTCAATGAATAAATTCCCGCATATTTCTGAAATTTTCTCAAGATCAGAGCCAGGAGAAGCACTCAGCCCTACAATTCTTGGAAACATAGCTGTTTTCTGATATTGCTTTGCAATCCATACATAATCATAGTCCCCCGTTGCATGCTGACATTCATCAAAAACAAATAAGCTCACCATGCGCAAATCAATCTTCTTATTGATAATATCATTGCTCATTCCTTGAGGTGTGCTCACAATGACAGAAGATTCTTTGAACAGCCTTTCCCTTTCTTCGGGTTTTATTTCACCAGTAAATACAGCAACCTTCTCAATAGTAGAACATTGCTTGAATTCCTCTGCAATCTGTGCGGCAAGAGGTTTTGTTGGCGTAAGAAAAATAACTTTAGAGTTTGGAAAATTATTCAGTCGGTGAATAGCAACAAGCAAGGCTGTCTTTGTTTTCCCTCTCCCTGTGGGCAGGCAAATCAAAGTATTTGCACGGGTTGCAGTATGGAGAATGGTCTGCTGATAAAGTCTTGGTGCAAAATTTCGCATTTCATACATGAGAAAAAGTATTTTTGGAAACTTTATAAAGCCTGCGCGCCCATGCCATGCCCAGAAGACTTAAAAACATCTAATTACTCTTTCGCAACATGATTGTTATACTCCTTGGAATATTGGACATTCTCGCAGGCCTAAGCATATTTTCACTAAAGCTTGCCTGGGGCCCAACGCTAGTAACCTTCTTTATCATTTACCTCTTAGGAAAATCTCTTCTCTCTTTGAAGAGCTTCGCAAGCATTATAGACATTTGTACAGCAATCCTTTTCATCATTGCAATATTCAATGGAGTTACTGCATTAACATATGTAGGTACGATTTGGCTTATACAGAAGGGGATTATCAGTTTCTTTTAATCTATCTAAAATAAGAATAATAATAGTACAATGATCCGCTGACAAACAAACTCAACAAACTAATAATCAATAAAGGAATAGCCCCTACATTATAGACAAGAAGAATCATAGACACAGTAAAGACAAGAGTGGACACATACAAAAGAGGGGAGCCAAAATAAATTTTTATTCCTGGTAATCGTGGCAATGGGAGCATATAAAAGAATGCCAAAAGCCCATTAATCAAAATAAAAGTATCAAAAGTTCCATAACTGTTAAAGAAAGCAGCAATGAGCATAAGAATCAGATTTGCAACAGGTCCAGCAAGAGCAATCTTTGCTTCTTCATAATTACTGACTTCTAAGAATTTTCTTCCAAAGCGGGCAGGTTTCTTAATCAGCAGTGCATACTCGCCCACAGCAACAAAGAAAAGTTTTCCATTACTGATAAGCATGACAAGCAAAGCAAGAACAATTCCTATGGGGAAAGCGCGAATAAGATATTCCTTTCCAAAGAGCTGAAATGTTCTTGGAAAAGTTTTTGTTTTTTTCTTCCCAACGAGGCCTGCAATAGTGGGAACAAAACTTTGTATGCCCCAGAGACTGTACTCTGTGCTAAATCCATTCCACTTTGCAACAAGTTTATGCCCAAACTGTTGTGCAAACAAAGCAATGGCAACCATAATGAATACAGAGAATAAATGAGAAAGCCAGTAACTCCATTGAAAAACAAGACTCTTATCGTCAAAGGCAAAAGCCAAAGTAACAATTATGATAGAAATAATCATTGCACGCAATTCTGAACGCGAAAACATATAACTCAATGAGAAAGCTCTCTTTTTATAATTTGCGCCAGTGGAACATCTCTATCCGGAAAAATTTATAAAGCATAAGGCTTTAGGAGAAGAGAATGAAGAAACTAATAATCCTCACAATATTCATTATCAGCTTGCAATTGTTCCTCGTACAAGCATATGATATTCAAGTGCAATCTTCTTCTCAAAATACAGTTGTTCTTGCCGTAACTGGCCTCAACACAGTAAATGTCCAGCTCGAAGACATGCAGGCAACAGTAGAGACAGACACTATCTCTGATACCTTTCTCGTTGATGCAACCCTGAAGAGAAGTGGAGACACAGTACTCATAAACATAAATACACAACCCTTGCATCAAGATTATAGTTCAGACCAAATAAAATCAATTCTTTTTGAGGGCACATTAAACATTGAAGGAGCAAAACAGCATTTTGCAAAGAGAGTCATTGGAAGGGCAAATAAATTTTCAACTGCACAGCTTGCACCTTCTCTTTCCCAATCAACTATCCAGCCTCAGACACTTATCTACATAACTGTAGGTCTTGCATTGCTTCTCGTCCTATTCGTACTCTTCTTCATCTTAAAGAAACCAAAAAGAAAAGTGAAGAAAGTAAAAAAGAAAGCAAGAAGAAAGACTAAGCGCGTATAGATCGTGTAATAAGTTCTAAAATCGCTTTTTCATGCCCAGCACCAATGACAACAACAATTCTCGCATCAGGATGTTTTTTTAAAGAGACTGCAAGCTTCTTTGCCATATAGACATTCCTTTCTTCAATCAGTGTCCTATACACAGAAGGGTATCGCTCTTTCACTTGTCCAATCAAATGTTCAATCAAAGAATCCTCCGGCACTTCTTTCAAATCAAAGTGAGCCACTTCCCCATAGCCAAAAACACCTTTTACAATATCTATAACAAAACGAGATTTCTCTCTCCATGTTAATGCTTTGAACAGCCTCTTTATAGTAATACTAATCTCCTGATCAATAAGAAGTATCTTCGCTCCAGCCTTTGCAGCCTCATGCACAGCAGCCTTCATCTCACCGCCAGGTGTCGTCCCCACCATCTTCCCCATTTTTCCTTCAACCCATGCGCCAATCAATGCAAACACAAAGCCTGAAAGACCAAATTTCCTAAACTCTTTGAAGCTAAGCCTCCTCCTTTCTTTTTTCTTAGCCATAAGTCCAGCAAACCTGCCCCTATCTAATTCGAGTGCAACAAACTCTGGCTTCTTCTCCTGTATTATTCTCTGAACAAGTCTGATGCTCTCCGGCGAAATATGAGATGTGCCAATGAATGTAAGATTTTCATATTCTATCATAGAGTAAAGAAAAGTATTTAAAGACTTAAAAGATTATCTGTCTTCAGGAGGAAAAACAGAATGTCCTTGAAAACACGAAACGTTACTGATATTTATAGCATGCAAGTATTCACTGATGCTGGTGATTACTTCGGCGATGTCGAAGAAGCCGTTCTCGCGAGCAATAAAGTTGCTGGATGGAGAATCAAAGCTACAAAAAATTCCTATCTATCAAGAGTGCTTGGTGGAGCAAAGGGAGTAGTTGTTCCGCATCAACTGGTAAAAGCAGTTGGTGATGTGATGATTATTTCTAAGAAT
The DNA here is from genome assembly GCA_016235495.1 of Candidatus Woesearchaeota archaeon. GTDB lineage: Archaea > Nanobdellota > Nanobdellia > SCGC-AAA011-G17 > GW2011-AR17 > JAGVZZ01. The sequence goes on along the minus strand of JACRKH010000023.1, from coordinate 16,730 downwards.
GCTGTGCCAAACTATGAAGAAGCAAGCGACGAATAAATTTTATTATTTTTTTTGCGATACATTTATATACTAAGATTCTTTAGGTTTCATTATGGTTGGAACTGTTTTGGGTGATGCAGTTGATTTACTTCAGACTATGGGTTTCTTCGATGTAGTGCTTCCATTTCTGCTTGTTTTCACGATAGTGTATGGGATCATGGAAAAAACCAAAATCTTTGGCACAGAAGAATTCAATGGAAAAGAAAGGCCAAAGAAAAACCTGAATGCCATGTTTGCATTCGTTGTTGCATTCTTTGTTATTTCAGCAAAACAAATTGTTGCTTCCATACAAACATCACTACCCATGGTAGCTCTCGTGCTCGTAGCAATCATTTGCTTCCTCATGCTCGTAGGATCATTCGTATCAGGAGAGAAAGAGTTCAATTTCATGGACATGTTCAAAGGTTGGCAGGGAGGCATTGCAATAGTGTTTGTCATAGCCCTTCTTGCAATATTCGCCAATTCATTTGGCTTGCTAGATACTTTATACAAATATATCTCTGGTGCAGGAAACGATTTCTTTATAATCTCCATCTTCCTTAGTGTCATTGGGGGAATAGTACTCTTCGTATTCAACAGCGATAGCGGGAGCAAAGCATAATGGCAGATTTTAACTTTCAAAGTGTTGTTACAGGCCTAGATAAAGTCGGTTTCTATGACATTGCACTTCCATTCCTGCTCATATTTACAATAACCTTTGCAATATTGCAAAAAATAAAACTCTTTGGAGCAAACAGTAAAAATTTCAATGCGGTCATTGCAATATCTATGGCATTCCTAGTAGTAAGAAATTCTACAATAACAGACATTATGAATCAGTTCCTTCCAAAAATTTCTCTTATCTCTGTTATCATTGTGGTCACGCTTATACTCTTAGGGATATTACTCAACAAAGAGAATACAAGCTTTACAGGCTTCCTTGGTGGAGCAGGTATTATTCTCACATTAATAGGCGTGGCTATTGCATTTCTTAGTTCAACGGGAATTTTAGGAGTAAGTCTCCCTTCTTGGTTAAATATCTCTAGTTCAGATAGAAACTTCCTTATAGGACTCTTCCTATTCTTTGCATTCTTTGCATACATAACAACAGACTCTTCAGATAAATCTGAAAATGGTCTTGTCAAATGGTTAAAGGAACTTCCAAATGATATAGGAGGAGGAAAGAAATAAATGGCAACAGTGCTTGATGTAGGAATTCTTCAGTACTTCACTCCATTAATCGTATTCATATTCGTCTTAATTATTCTCTGGGCGCTTTTAGAGAAAATAAATTTCTTCGGAAATAAATTTGCAAACCTCATGATTGCCTTCACTTTGGCAACATTGTTTGTGGTAATCCCAGAACTAAACCAAATAGTCGCCTTAGCAACGCCTTGGTTTGTCATACTTTTAATCTTCTTATTAATGATTATCCTCATATTCCTTTTTATGGGGGTAAAGCCTGATTTCATTGCAAGTGTCTTTGGTGGAGAAAAACCCAATTTGGCAGTAGTCTGGATCATTATTGTTCTCTGCCTTGCAATCTTTGGCTATGCATTTACACAAGTATATGGGGAAAAAATAAAGAATATTACTGCTGGTTCTGACACAACTGATGCAGCAGGTGGGGATGCACTCGCACAAAACATAGGCCAGATCTTATTCACTCCAAAAATAATGGGAATGTTCTTCCTTCTCGGATTGGCAGCATTAGTAATACGATTTGTAACAATACCTGCAACCTAAGGAATTGTAACTACTTATAGAGGGTTATAACCATAAAGTATTTAAATATGTTCCTGTGCCTATTTTCTATGCAAAATGTTCCTTTTATTCCGGAATATGTAGGAGGCGCAGTATGAGAAGCCTGACCCGTTCGTATACTCCTGGGCAGATGTCTGCTGAAAAGCTCTTAGCAGAGATTCTAAAGATTCCTATTCCTGCACAAGCACCGGAACTAGAAGCACCTGCACAAGCACCAATAGAGAGTAACTTGGAATTCCTTACTCTGCATAATGTTGGGGGTCATGATGTTTTGCAAGTAGCACGTGATATCTTTCGTGAGAATGACCAGCAAGTACACAGAGCTCCTTATGGCCATGCAGTGTACGCAGAACAGCAAGGATTATTTATTCCAAGCTTTGCCTTGAGTTGCAACATCCTTGCTGCATTGTTCAAAGGAAAAGATAATCCTGATGCAAAAGCAGTCTTGGACCAGTATAAAGATAAATTGAATGGGAATGGTTGGCATGCGCAGAACACAGTAATTGATTATGCTCGTTCAGAGATTATTCATTATCCTTCTGCAGCAGATTTCAATGCAACAAACCCCATCAATCTCCAGCAAAACAGAATAGTATTGCCCTTTGATAAAAGTGTTTTGGAAAATACCCCGCTGGAAGATGCATTAAAAACTTCTTCTTTCGCAGATTATGTTCAGAAACTCACCGGCCTTGATGACCCTTCTATTTTGGTAGATATAGGAAAATACTTTGGGAGACCTGCAAAAGTGTGGTTACCTTGGACTGGCAGAGCAGGAGCAAATTTCCAGGGGAAAAGAGCCGTGTGGCTGGGTTGTTTTACTAATGGCCTTAACCTGGGTAGCAATGACGATTTGCTCAATTATAGCGCCGCTCGCGGGGTACGTCGTGTTGGCGAGCGTAGCGAGCCTGGCGCAGGAGGCGCCTAGCGCAAAAATTTTCTGCTTTAAAATTACAGCAATTAGGAACCTTACTTTTTTCTTAAGTTTTCTGTAATCTTATTCAGCTCTTTCACATTGGTAGTCAAAGGTTCGAGAATCTTGCTAAACACTTGTTCTAATGCTTTCATATCGCTTCCCATGTCCATAACGCTCTGATTATACTCTTTCACCTTGCCAAGCATAGCATTCTGCAAATCCTCAAGCCTTCTCTGCGTACGAAGAATTTCTTGTTTCACTGCTTCCATGTCATCACCAACACGAGCCTTGAAAACATTAATATCACCAACACTCTTCATAAACTCTTTCCACTTCTCCTCAACAATCTGCTCAACAGTAGCCTGAATCTCTTCATAATTCATAGCAGGCTGTGCAGGAGGCATTTGATACTGAGGATACTGAGCCTGCTGGTTGCCTTGCATAGGTTCTTGTTCCTGATCAGGAGAAGGTATATCCATATCCGGTACATCTTCAGGCATGTTTCTTTCAACTCCTTGTTTTATACGTGCTTGATCCATTGCATCAGAAATCTGTTGCAAAGTATAATTTTGAGACTCAAGTTTTCGAGAAATTTCATCATTCCTCAGACCCTTCCTTAGCATGTCGAGCACTTGATTCACTGGTATGTCCGTGGGCATGTTCTTCATGTACAGAATCTTTGTGTCCGTGCAAAGCCTCATCAATCAGCTTTTGCACATCCTTCTCTGTAACAAAGCTCATAGGGTTCCAGAGCTTAATATACTTTTCTAAAACTTTAAGGTCACTTTGTTTTGCAAATCGTCCAGCTTCATCAGTAAGATGCCGGACAATATTTTTGATATTCTCCAAATCTTTTTTCAAATCCTTAATTTCCATATCCAAGACCTTTACTTCTCGTGTGGTCTTCTTATATTCTTCAATCATATTCTGATTCATCACAAGAAGCTTCTCAGAGAATAAATTTTGTTTAGATTCCAACACACGCAGTCTATTCGCCATTTCATTAAATGCCTGGGTAAAATCAACTTGCATTTCTTGTTCTGCCATAAAGATAGAGAGACCATGCTGATTAATAAACATTTCTTTACTATTGCTGGAGAAAAGAAAGCTATTTTAAGCGCAAAGCTTCTTAGAGAAAGAAATGGTCTTTACAACTGAAGCGAAACCTGTAGAACTCATCACAGAAGGAGGAGAAGAAGTTCTCAAATTAAATTATGAATCTGTTCCATATACGCCTTCCATTGAAGACAATGCTCTTGTGATGATGGATGCAGTGGATAAACTTGTAGAAAACCCTTCTGCATCAAGAATTCTCTTTGTACAGCGAAGGAACTATGCCTATGATTTTTCACAGACAAAGATGTTGAGGGAAGTAGCAAACCTTTACTCTTATTTTGTGAAAAGCAAGCGTGCAACAAGCCTCCAGAACTTAGGCTTGGCAACAGATTCACCAGAACTCTTAGGTCAGCGCTTATCCACCATCCAATACCTCATGCTGAGCATGCTCAAACAGGATCCTCTCGGTGCCTATGCAGAATTAAAGCGAGTGATTCGCAGGGAGACTATTGCAAAGAAAACAACAGACAATATGCAGCAAAAGAATTCGAGTGATATGTATATAAAACTCCTTGAAGAGATTTTTACACAGCTGGATAAAACCAGTATAATACAGCATGCACGAGAGTATCTTGCAGGCTACACAGGAGACAGAGATATTTACAAGCTTCTTTTTCGCCCAACCATTACACCAGATTTTATGTACACAAAAATAGCCGCTTCTCCTCCTTTGGCAGGAGAGCAGTTAGCAATCTACAAAATAAATGATCAGACGGAAGTTAACTTATACAAAACAATGGATGACATAAAAACATTGTACCATATTACTCCTCCAGAATTTAAGATTTCAGAAGATAAATATGAACTCATTGATATTGCAAAGAAAGTCCTTACTGAGCACGAGCCAAGAGCAGATGAATTCTTAGACCCTGGAAAAATGCGAAACACTTTTACAAATATTGGAAAAGATTTATTGAGGGAGCTTGCAGAACAGCGAGGGATGCTCCTCACTCCAGAGGACATTGATATGATGGTAGAAATCTTAGTTCGCCACACTATTGGTTTTGGAGTCGTGGAGCTTTTGCTTCAGGATGAAAAGATTCAGGATATCACCATTAACGCTCCTATGGGCCAAGTTCCTATATTTTTATTGCATGAAGACTACAATGAATGCACGACAAACATTACTCCAACAACTGCAGACTTCGAATCCTGGGCAACAAAATTTCGTCTCCTCTCTGGCCGTCCTCTCGATGAAGCAAATCCTATACTAGACACAGAAATTATTATTCCTGGTGCACGGTCAAGACTTTCAGTGATTGGAAAACCATTAAACCCCTATGGTTATGGAATGTCCTTTCGTCGGCACAGAGATACTCCTTGGACGCTTCCTTTGTTCATCAAGAATGGAATGATTTCTCCATTAGCAGCAGGGCTCTTAAGTTTCACCATTGATGGTTCTCGATCGCATCTCGTTGCAGGAACTAGGTCGAGTGGGAAATGCCTGAAAGGAGAAGAATTAGTACAGCTTGCAGACGGAAAACTTGTTCCTATTAAAGAGGTAGTTGAAGAATATTTAGAAAGGAGTGAAAAGAAGAAATGTGATGATGGTTTTTATGCCTTTGTAAAATCTCTAAAAGTAATGACTACAGAAGATAATTTAAAGATTTCCCCAAAAGAAGTAACTTGTGTATGGAAAAGGACTGCACCAAAGTACCTCTATGAAATAAATTTACGCTCAGGAAAAAAAATAACAACTACAGCAGAACATCCTGTTTTAGCTATGGATAGAAGCTTTTTTGGATATAAAAGATCAGATCAAATAGAAAAAGGGATGAGAATTGGGACTGCAAGAAAAATTCCCCCTGTAGAAAGCAAAAGGGATAAACTAAATGTTAATCTTGCAGATTATAGTATAAGAACAAATGGAAAGAAAATAAACTTCCCACAAGAAATAACAAAAGGACTTCTTGAGTTTTTAGGCTATGTTCTTGGAGATGGGCATATATTCAATGGTGGAGTCCAGTTCATAAATAATAACCCTGTTCTTCAGCAAAGATTTGGTCTCCTTTTAGAACAGGAATTCAATCTTAAAGGAAAAATTAAAACTGATAGAAGAAACAAAACAACATACACAAAAGTATTTTCAAGAAATCTTGCAAGATATTTAAATAAGGTTTTTGGTATTCCTATAGGAAATAAAGCTGGAATAATTTATTTACCTGATTGTATTCTTTCTTTAGAAAAGGCCTATATTTCAATTTTAATAAGGGCCATTTATGACTGTGATGGCTACGTCGCAAAGGATCATAGAGAGTTAGAATATAGTACGAAAAGTCCTAAATTAGCCCAGCACGTGCAATTGGTTTTAGCTCGTTTTGGGATTATTAGTTTTGTAAAAAAGAAAGTTGTAAAAGCGGAAACGTATCATTCTATATTTATAAATGGGGCTTCTTGCAACATTTTCCATAAGGAAATAAATTTTACACACCCAGAAAAACAAAGAAAATTAGGCTTCTTGGTCAATAAAGAGTACCTCAAGACAACAAATATTGACAGTATCCCCTATGGAAATACAGTCTTAAGAGAGTTAAGAAAAAAGCTAAGAGTTAGCCCTTCAGAATTACGTGATACCACTGGAAAAGATTATTGGGCTTATGAGAACAATAGGTATCATGTAACAACACATTGGTTCAAAAAGCTCATTTTCTTTTATGAAGAGAAATATAATACTCTTAAAAATAAAAAGCATAACATTAAACAACTGAGAAAGTTTTCTTCACTATTAGAATCAAGAAGAGAATATATTCAGGCAATAAAAGCTCTATGTAAGACTTTAGGAATTTCGCAAGAGGAACTAGCAGGGAGTTTGGATCAGCCCATAAGAAATACTTTTTATGAAGGTGAACCTAAGTTTTTAGAAGCCTTATTCTATTTCCAGAATATTATCCCTATTTTCCAGGAAAAAGTAGAAAGATTTCTGAATCCTGATGAGAGAACAGTAGAACAGTTTATTTTTGATACGAACTTGAAATATGTCCAAATTGCGAAAGCTCTTGGTCTTAGAGAATCAACAATTAAATATTATAGAGCAAGATCTCTAAAGGAAACAAACCCTCAGTTAGAGAGATATTTTGTAGACTTTAAGGATATAGCCTTAAAAGAGATTCATAAAAACATTTGGTCATTATATCAAGAGGTAGTAAAAACGACGCAATTGTTAAAAGAAGTAAATGTGCAGCAATGTTTAGAAGAAATAAAGACCCTAAGAACAGAATTGCATATTGAAAATGAAGACTATGAAGATAGTTCTATTTCCAATTTCTTCAATAAGACTTATTCCAGAACAAATCTAAAGACTCTGGGTCAAATCACAAAAAAGACCTTAGAATGCTATGATTCTGCAACAGATAAGGAAGTAGAAGAGTTGTTAGCATTAGGAAAAAGATTTTGCTCAGAAGATATCTTTTGGGATGAAGTTGTAGAACTAAAGAAAATCAGCTCCGAGCAAGAATGGGTATATGACTTAACAGTTGAACCAACACATAACTTTATTGCAAATGGTGTTGTAGTGCATAATACCTCTTTCCTTGGTGCATTGCTTTTAGAAATCATGAGAAGATATAGAGTGTTGACGATAGAAGACACCCTTGAACTTCCTGGTGAAGCCATGCGTGCACTAGGATATAATATTCAACAGTTAAAAGTAAGATCCGCATTAGTAAAAGGAGGAGCAGAGGTTCCAGCAGATGAAGGAATTCGTACTTCTCTACGACTTGGAGACTCTGCACTTATCGTCGGAGAAATTCGTAGTTCCATTAGGGGGGCAGAAGAAGTCTTTATTGTGGATAAAGGAAAGGCAGAAAGAGTTCTCATAAAAGAATTAGAAGGAAGGGACATTTCTGAGATGTATGTTCCAACAATGGATAGAGATTTAAAATTTAAATTAAAGAAAGTAATAGGCTTTGTAAAACATCCGAAAAGAATAAGATTATTAGAGGTAACAACAAAAACAGGAAGAAAAGTAACAGTGACACCAGATCATAGCCTCTTTACACAAAAATGTTTTACAATATTTCCTATAGAATGCAAGGATTTGACTGTAGGAAGCAAAATTATCATTCCTGAAAAGATTCCTTGTGGATATAGTGATATTCAAAAACTAAATCTTATGGATATCCTAGGAGATGAATGCAGATTAGAGGGTTATGAAGGAGACTTAAAACAAATTATTCAAAAAATAGGTTGGAAAAAAGCTTCAAAAATAGCAAATACAAGTAATGATATTTATTGTTATTTACGAAAAGGCATTGAACATCAAAATATTCCCATTACTTCATTCAAACAATTAGCAATTGAAGCAAATCATAATTACAATATGTCCACACTTCAAATTAAGAAGGGGACAAGCAAAACTTTAGAAGTGGAAATAGAAGTATCAAAAGATTTCTGCCGCTTTTTAGGATATTATGCCTCAGAAGGATACACACAAAAAGAAAGTTCAACTGTAGTGTTTTCTAACGGAAACCCTACAATTATTAGTGATATTATTTATCTATCAAGAAATCTTTTTAATGTAAACCCTTATGTGAGGGAAACAAAAAGCCTAGGCATAGCAACACAGATAATTCTAAATAATAAAATTTTAGGCTTGCTCTTAAGTAAATTAGGATGCGGTAGAATAGCAACAGAAAAACGGGTGCCATCTTTTATATTTGGTTTATCTGAGGAGAAGATATGTGAATTTTTAAAAGGATATTTTGATGGTGATGGTTGTCAAGTTGTCTCAGAATCCACTGGGAATACTATTTCTGTAAGTACAGTCTCAAAATGTCTAGCAGATGATATTACTCATTTATTATTATGTTTAGGAATTGTTGCAAGGATAGAACGAGGAACAATGTCTAATATTGGGAAACACGAATCCTACATAATAATTTTCAAGCAAAGGAAGTATGTGGATATTTTCCTTGAAAAAGTGGGGTTTAAGAAATATACTAAAAGAACTTTAAAAAAAGGAGCTCCACACAGCAAATTTAACACAGTCGATTATAATCTTAGAAATTTAGAAGAACATGTAAAATTGAAAAGAGAATATAGGCATTTGAGAAAATTTAATTATTGTGGAAAGGACTTCCTCAAAAAAGCAGTCCATGATGCTGATTGGGCAAGTGAAAGAATAAAATCCTTTGTAAATGGAGATTTTTATATTGATGAAGTGAAAGAAATAAAAGAAATAAATCTCTCGCAAGGAGAATATGTTTATGACCTCTCTGTCCAACCTTGCCAAAATTTTATAGGTGGTTTTGGAGGGATTATGCTCCATAACACAGAAGCTTCTGCATTGTACGAGGCAATGCGTATTGGAGCATCTGCAAATGTGGTTGCAGGAACAATTCATGGAGATTCTCCTTATGGAGTTTTTGATAGAGTAGTGAATGACTTGCAAGTCCCTAGAACTTCATTCAAGGCAACAGACCTTATTATTATGTGCAATCCTATTCGCACTGCTGATGGCTTGAAGAAAGTAAGAAGAGTAACTTCCATCACAGAAGTAAGAAAAGAATGGGAAGATGATCCTCTTGCAGAAAAAGGATTTGTAGATCTAATGAAATACAATGCAAAAACAGATGCTTTAGAACCCACACCAGAGCTCATGAATGGAGAATCTGATGTATTAAAGTCCATTGGGGCAAATGTCAAAGAATGGGTAGGCAACTGGGATGCAATATGGGATAACATTGTTCTAAGAGGGGACTTAAAGAAAATGCTCGTTGACTATGCAGAAAAAACAAAAATGCCTCAATTATTAGAAGCAGAATTTTCATTGTTGGGGAATGATATGCATCACAGGATCGCAGAATCCATACAGGAAGAAACTGGTGCTTTAGATACAAAAAGAATAAAGACGGAGTGGGAAGAATGGTTAAAAAAAGAGATACGAAGAAAACAGTTAGGATGAAAATAGCCCCAGCAACAGAAAAAGATAAGAAAGAAGCAATGGCCATTGCAAAATCCTTGAAAGAATGGTTCAATAAAGAGGGGATAAAGAATATGGCAATTGATTTTAAAATGAATTCTCTTCTCGTTGCGAAAGAAAAAGAAAAAGTCTTAGCCTTTTTATCATATACAACTTACTCAGGAAAAATGCTTCTTCTCTGGATGGGTGTAAGAAAAGATGTACAAAGATTAGGCATTGGAAAAGCTTTAGTAGATTATTTAGTAAAAGAATCAAAACGCCTAAAAATGTATGCAATAGAAGTAGAAACCCTCCCTGAAGAAGAGGTTTATGAACCCTATGAAAGAACAAGAAAATTTTATTACAAAAACGGCTTCAAAAGAATATTCTATAAAAAAGCACGGGTAAAATGCTGGGACGACCAGATAGTTTTAGAGAAGAAAATAAATTAGTTATTACCTTTTATAGATAAATTGGAGGAATAGGCTTATAAATAAAGGATTATATAAAATAAGTAATATGTTTGTTTATAACCCTCATCATGAGAAGATTCTTATTGAAAGACTTAATAAGGCAGAAGAAATCCTCCTTCATTTTCCTGCAAAGTATTGTTTTATCACTGGTTCTTTTCTTTACAAAAAAAAATATAAGGATATTGATGTTTTTATTCTTTCCAGATCAAAAAAGAAATATAAATATGATAAAATTATAAAAATAACTGTTTTGGATTTTAATCAGCTTTACTCTTTATTGTATCATTCTCTTTCAAAGGCATGTATTGCCAAAAATATTCTTCCTCAAAAAGATGTGAAAGTTACTCTTGCCAATTATTGGAGTGTAATCAATGACTCTATTCCTGCTTTACTCAATGAAAAAAAGAACTTTACCAAAAGTATCCGCTCTTTAGTATTATATACAGAATACTTTAAAACTGGAGAAGTTTTGGATAGTTTTCAATTGTCAGAGAAGTGTAATTCTTTTAAATCCACAAAAGAAGTATTAAAGTATATTCAAGAAGAAAGTCCAAAAGCCATTCAAAAAAATGCTTCTTTCGCATATATAAAACGTTTCTTCTACACGCAGGCAGGAGTCTATAAAGAAGTAAAAGAATATAAGGCGCAGAATATCTTGTATGAACTCACACATAGAATTACAAAAGGCAACCATGGTTGATGTCAAAGACTTTAAGAATAGGGTAGAAGCAGAAATATCTCAAGTGTATAAAGTAGAGTTTTTAGGAGATAGCTTTGAAGAAATTGTAAGAAGCCTAACTGAAACAAAAGCAGAAAAAATTTATTCTTGGATTAAAGAGATTCTAGCAAAGAAAATCCAGCCCATAGTCACAGGTTCAAAGAAGGAGTATAAAGATTGGCAAATAAATGAACTCCTTACCTTTCGTTATCCTTTTAGTATAAATAATACAGAGTATAGAATCTTATTTGTAAAGGTAAAGAACTCTTTTTATATAGAATTTCATCTTGGAGATCATAAATATTATGATACAGTTAGAAAGGATTTACTCTCACAATGAAACAAGCATACCTTGTACATGGATGGGACGGCTCACCAACAAACTGCTGGTTCCCTTGGATAAAAAAAGAATTAGAAAACCTTGGTTACAAAGTCAAAGCACTAAAAATGCCTCACCCTGAAACACCAATAATTAAAGACTGGGTAAGCACCTTAGAAAAAGAAATTAAAATAGGAGAAGAAACAATTCTCATTGGTCATAGTATTGGCTGTCAAACAATAATGAGATACTTAGAAAAGTCCAATAGGAAAGTAAAGGCAGTATTCTTCGCAGCGCCTTGGTTTCACCTTAATAATGAAGAAGATAGTGACGAAGCAAAAGAAATAGCAAAGCCATGGCTAAACACAAAAATAAACTTTATTGCAATAAAAAAGAACTGCAATAAATTCACAGCATTCTTCTCAACAGATGACCCGGTTGTTCCACTCTCAGATGCAAAACTATTTCAAAAAGAGTTAAATGCCAGAATAATTATTCTTAAAGACAGAAGTCATTTTGAGATACAAACAGAATTCCAAGAGCTTCTCAACGAAATAAGAAAATTATAAAATATGCACCCCAGATATATCAGCCAATCCTTCTGCAACCCTTTTCTCTTTAATTATTTTTAAATAACTCTGGAATCTCTTTTGCCCTTGAGAAACAACAGGTTCTCCTACAGAGTTGCCTTTTGAGTAAGTAGTTGTTTTTCCAGACTTGCGAACTTCTACATAATCTATCTGTAGATCACTGCCTTCACTATCCACATAGTGTATAACTTTCTCACCATCATCTATGGTTAGAGTATTCACATGATAGAGGAGAGGAATATATGCTTCATGAAAATTAATAATCTCATCACCAACCTCTTTCCTAAAATTATAACAATCATATCTCTGGTCGCAAGCACCCAACGCACTTGCCAAAACCAAAAGCTCTAAACCTCTTCTCATAAACACTCACAACAAAAAAGCCTTTAAAAAACTTCACTAGAAAAAACCGCAAGATTTTCGGAAAAGTAGACAGCTATATAAATAAAAGAGCCCTTTTCACTAAAAAAGATGGTGATGATAGATCCAAGATTCAAGAAGGTAATGGATAAATATGATTCCAAACTCAGCTCTCGCTTTCAATCAGTCATGGATCAGCCCTCCAATGATACTTTTTCAAAAGATTACAACACTTTTAGGAATGAAGCATTGCACCTAGGAAATTCTTTATACGAACGTGCCTGCCTTCTCGCACACTCTATCATTGACTTCGCTCCCACAAACAAGGAATACAAAAAGAAACTCGAAGAAGCCATAGCAGCAACACACTTGGAAATATCTCCATCCTCCGCATACACCTTTGCAATTCTGACTATGCTCATGTTCATCTTTTTGGGCTTTCTCATCGGTTTTATTAGTTTTGTCTTTGGAGCACCGCAAATATTCCTTGCACTCTTTTTCATAGTTATGGGAATAGCATTGCTCAAACCCCTTTCTAATTATCCCATTCATCTTGCGCAGAAGCATAGGCTTCAAACATCCAACCAAATGGTTCTTTGCATTTTGTATATAGTTATTTACATGCGTCACACTTCTAATTTGGAGCATGCAATTAAATTCGCAGGGGAGCATGTAGGAAATCCCTTGGCTTTGGATTTAAGAAAAGTGTACTGGGATGTAGAAACAAATAAATTTCCTACAATGCAGCAATCCCTAGAGAATTATCTTACAGGCTGGAAAGACTACAACCTTTCTTTTGTAGAGTCTTTTCATCTCATTGAATCCTCTTTGTATGAATCCAGCGAAGCAAGAAGAATAGAACTCCTAGAGAAAGCATTGAATGTCATCTTAGAAGGGACTTATGATGGCATGCTCCACTATGCACAGGAAGTAAAATCTCCTATCACTATGCTCCACATGCTGGGAGTTATCTTGCCTATCCTTGGATTAATAGTGCTTCCCTTGATGGGTTCTTTCCTTGGCATTAAATGGTACCACATTGCACTGCTCTACAATATTCTGCTTCCCTTTGTCGTATTCTACTTCGGCTACACGATACTTGCAAAGAGGCCAATCGGTTACGCACAGTCGGACATATCCTCACTCCCGCAGTATGAAAACATGAGAAAAGTATCACTTAAACTTGGCTCTTCAGAAATATTCATTGACCCTAAACCAATTGCCTTCATAATATTTTTCGTCTTCATGATCATAGGCTTCTCTCCTATTCTTTTGCATCTTATAAATCCTTCAGCAGAATTCTACATCACAGACAAAATCTTACTCTTAGATTACAGAACAACTGATGCAGGCACAACAGTAGGCCCCTTTGGTTTGGGTGCAATCATGCTCAGCCTTTTCATTCCAATAGGTCTTGCATTATCCTTGGGTTTTTACTACAAAGTTCGCTCGAAGAAGCTCATTAAAATAAGAGAAGAAACACAAAAGCTGGAAACAGAATTTCGTGGAGCAATATTCCAGCTCGGAAACAGAATAGGGGGAGGCATGCCTGCAGAGATGGCCTTTGGAAAAGTAGCGCAGGGTCTCTCTGGAACGCCCACAGGAAGATTCCTCGCAATTGTCGATAATAACATCCGCGCCTTAGGAATGAATCTGCAGGATGCAATCTTTAACCAAAAGAATGGAGCAATTGTCGCCTACCCTTCTTCGCTCATTGAAAGCACCATGAAAGTGCTTGTAGAATCCGCAAGAAAAGGCCCTATGGTTGTCTCCCGTGCATTGCTCAGCATAGCAGACTACTTAGATAGAATTTACAAAGTATCTGAACGATTAAAAGATCTCCTTTCAGAAATAACTTCGTCTATGAAATCACAGGTTTCTTTCCTCACACCTTTAATTGCAGGAATTGTTGTGGGTATCGGTGCAATGATTACCACTATCATTGGCAATCTTTCTTCTTCATTAGGCACAGCAACAGCAGGAGCAGCCGGAGCATCTGCAGGAACCACAAGCCTTCTCTCCGGTGCATCAGGATTAACCAACATTTTCCCTCTCGATAAACTGCTCTCCCCATTCTTCTTGCAGATGATTATTGGAATCTATGTGGTAGAGATGGTTATTGTATTAACAATTCACGCAAATGGCATAGAAAATGGGGTGGACAAATTAAATGAAGAGTATCTGCTAGGCAAAAACTTATTTAATGGAACCATGTTATATGTGTTGATAGCAGGAATAACAATAGTCGCATTCAATCTGCTTGCATTAGCAGTAGGAAAAGTCTAAAATGGAAGGAATAAGAACAGTAGTGCTGTTCGTTTTGGCATTGGCAATGCTTGCAGTATTGTTATTAATCATTTGGGGTTTACGAAATGCCTTGGTCTAAAAAAGGGGAAGCGCCTATATCGGTGACAACAGGAGTCATCCTTGCAGTTATTTTTCTCGTAGTGGTGCTTGCAATATTCCTTGTAGCAAAAACTTCTTTTCTCAATACAGAACAAATACAGCAAACAAACTGCTGGGCATCAAACTCAATAAAATGTAATGGAGGTTTGTTTCATGCAATGCCAAATCTTTGCGATTTCAACACAGTCGACAATGTGGACACAGCAAAACTTGCACAAATAATTCGTGATGCTTGGTGGATGTATAAGCAAGGCTCTTGCGACTTTGGCACTGCTGTCTCAGAATTCTATCCTGTCTATGCATTTACCCCCAAAGAAGATATAAACCTCCAAGACTTTTTCCAAACTATTATGAGCACAAATAGAGGTGTAGAAGCAGACCTAACACATTCAGATTATAATTATTTAGAACAAAATACAGCTCAACAATCTCTTTGCTTTGATACCAATGATGCAGGAATAAAAGAATACAAATTATCAAAAGGGAAATTGTACTACATTTTATACTATGATGACCAGCAGATTCAAACAGGAACCAAAGACAAAGTGTTAATCTCTTCCAATCCAGATTTCAATGTAGACTATTATGGCAATATTCTTAATAAGACAGAAGGAGCAGCTTCAAGAAGTTCAATACTCCGTCGAGGAATAGCATTAATATCAGCAATATTCACAGAACAAAGCAACGATGGAGGATGCATTACATATGGATTCGCACAGCCAGCTCAATAAAAAAGGAATGATCGCATGGGAATACATTGCCGCAATTATTCTCGCACTCATTGTCATACTCATAATCCTATTATTTTCAAAAACAATAAAAGAGAATATTATTCAGGGAATAAGCTATTTCACCTCCACAGTATTGGGAAGATAAAAATGTCAGAACAAGCGCCTAACACAATGGTAACAGCAATTATCATTATCATAGTCATCTTTGTCATGGGGATTATGCTCATCACTTTATTTCCAGACACAGTAAAACCTATTACAGATATTTTCGCAGAAGTGTTTCACGCACAGGCTGCAGAAAAAGCAGATGCAGAATCCGCAGCAACAAGTGCATACACAAGGTTTACAAACAACATTGCACAGTGTGAACCTGGGGCAGCAAACAATCCTAATGGCGCAGACGGCTGTGCATGTCTTACTGCATCCTTTGATAGAATACCAACAGGCTCCTACATTACTATAGAAAATAGTGAAGGAACTCCTGCAGCACAATTCACTATCATAGATAAGAATGGAAAAGTTCTCTCGCAAGAAACAAAGCCTTACAAACTAGGTCTATTCGCAGTAACAGCAAATGGAGACCAAAGAAAATTAACCTGTGCATTCCCAGAAACATTTTTTATCACAGGGGAAGATAAAAGTGACACATTAAATGACTGGCATGTCCTTTGGGATGATAAAACGAGAGTTAAAGGAGCAACAACATTTAATTTTTACAGAGATGATGCTTCTAGTGCGCTTGTCAATGCTCCCATTATTCACAGAATATCTTCAACACAATATTGCCTCTTAACCGATCTTGTCGAGCAGGATATCGTTTCTGGCTATGAATTTTCTACAAATATCAAAGATATTTTAACCACAACAAATTTCCTAGGCACAACATCAACAAACTTCAATGATGTAATAAATGAATTCAAAGACAGACTCTACTGCACAAAAGTACAGAAAGATTTAAATACACCTTAATACACTAAACACAAAGATGAAAATGTTGAACACAAAAGGGATGGATATTTCTTTGAACTTCATTATTCTCGCAGCGCTTGCATTGATCACTTTGATCATTATTGCACTCTTCTTCACCGGTGGCTTAACTAACTTATTTAAGCAGCAGGAGGAAGTAGGCTCCATCAGTTCTGAGAAAGTAGCATTGTATACATCAAAATGTAATTTTTATTGTACAACCAGTGACCAGCAAAGCTGGGATCAGGCAAAAACACAATTTCCTAAAGAAGTTGTGGATGCATATCCTGGTGTCTGTGAACAATTAACAGCTAAAACCTACGCTGCAGATTGTGTAAGTAAATCTGGCATACAGGCTGCACAGTAAAAACCTTTAAATATTTCTTCCCCTTTTTCTCTACCCATGAAAAAAGGTGAACTCACAATAAATTATATCATTATTATCATTCTTGCTCTG